>CAMTOL010000104.1 GCA_947074135.1 uncultured Rikenellaceae bacterium | reverse complement strand
TGTGTGGTTAGGGGTTTGTCAGCTGGTGGACACTGTGTTGGTATGTAAATGATATTTGCGGACAAAAGTTTTAGTGTAGAGCATAAAGGAGTTTCGCTTCGACCAGACTTTGCAGCTATGATTTATCCCGTTGTAACTATGAGTGAGGAGTTTATGCACCAAGGTTCACAAAAAAACCTGATTGGAAGAAATCCATCTTCGCAGATGTGTGAGGAACTTTCAATCGAAAAAAACGTGCATAGTAATATGCCTCCAGTGTTTATTGCTCACTCGAAAAAAGATCCTGTGGTTGATTATCGAAATAGTGTGGTACTTGCAGACTCTCTCGAAGATAAAGGATGCGACTATGCGTTATTCTTATATGAGAGTGGAACACACGGTTTTGGAGTTAAACGAAAAGAGGGAATGGAGGCGCTAGAGTGGACTAATGAGTTTTTGAATTGGTACAATACGATAAATGAAAATAACAAACTTTACTCCAAAGATTGAGTTTGAAACAGCAGAGAAAATCTTGGAATTTCAAAACGAGAAGCTACGAGAGTTGCTCCACTATTTGAAACAAAAATCACCATACTATCAAGAACTCTTTGATAAAAATGGTATTGATGTCGCTCAAATTAGTGGTGTTGATGAGTTGTGTAAAATTCCAATTACCACTAAAAGCGATTTGCAGAGCAGAAACGAAGACTTTTTGTGTGTCGAACCACGTCAAATTGTTGATTATATTACTACTTCGGGAACGCTTGGCGACCCTGTTACCTTTGCGCTATCGGATGCCGACCTTGAGAGATTGGCGTATAACGAAGCTATATCGTTTAGCTGTGCAGGGTGTGACGAAGATGATGTTTTTCAGCTGATGACCACCATTGATAAACGCTTTATGGCAGGGCTAGCCTATTTTTTGGGTATTAGAAAGCTAGGTGGAGGAATTGTTAGAGTGGGTAATGGAGTGCCTGAGTTACAGTGGGATACAATTCAAAGAATCACTCCAACCGCTATTATCTGTGTGCCTAGCTTTATACTTAAACTCATTGACTACGCCGAACGGAATGGGATTGACTATCGAAATAGCTCGATAAAGAAAGCTGTTTGTATAGGCGAATCGCTTAGAGAAAGAGATTTTTCACTAAATTTGTTGGGACAAAAGATTAAACAGAAATGGGATATAGAACTCTATTCGACCTATGCCTCGACAGAGATGGCAACAACTTTTACTGAGTGTGAGGCTGGAGAGGGAGGACATCATCATCCTGAACTGATTATTACAGAGATAGTTGACAACGAGGGTAGAGTGTTGCCCGACGGAGAGTATGGTGAGCTGGTCGTTACAACACTTGGAGTTGAAGCTATGCCGCTGTTGAGATTCAGTACTGGCGATGTAGCCTGTTTCCATACCCAGAAGTGTAGCTGTGGGAGGACAACTAAACGTATTAGCCCAATTATTGGTCGAAAAAATCAGATGATTAAGTTCAAAGGTACAACTCTCTATCCGACAGCCGTTTTTGATGTGTTAGACCAACGAAGTGATATTTTGGCTTACTATGTGGAGGTGAGCGATAGTGAATATGGAACTGATGACTTGACTGTTAATGTGGCAGTGAGAGAAGATGTCAGATTATATATTGTCAAAGAGTTAGTTGAGAACTTTCGTTCCAAACTTCGCGTAACTCCAAATATTGTTATCAAAGATTTGAAAGAGATTCTCGATGTTCATAACCTAGAAACAAACCGTAAACCTAGAAAATTTATAGACTCCAGAAAAAATGGATAAAACGATTCTCGACGATATAAGACCTTACTATGATAGTGAAGTTCCTGCAGCCATTGCAAGAATGGTTGACGATAAAATACTTGTGGATGTTGTCAATGCACTTTTCCCCGATTATGGTATTGAGAAGTTCAAAGAGTTGCTTGGCTCAATAAAAGATGTGAATGATTTTCAAGAGAAGATTATGCACCAAGTTTTGTTGCGCTTACAGAAAACAACAACCGATGGAATTGTGTTTGAAGGAATTGAAAAGATGGAGAAAAGAAGATGCTATACCGTTGTGTCGAAAGAGCGAGATATAATGATTGATTAGACTATCTTGTAGGGCGGAATGTGGAATAGAGGATATCGCCCTTCTGAAAATGCATTTGGTAGCAACTTTATGAGAACAGGTTTTGTGGTGGATTTTGAAAAAAATAATAAGATGTTCAAAGTTGAACGAACTACCAAACGAAGAGAGCTGCTTATTGCCTCAAAAAATTTATCGGACTATATTCGTTATGCTATTACAGAAAAAAATGAGTCTATTTGGATTGCACAACGAAATGGTAGAACTAAAGATGGTAACGATGCCACTGATAAAGGACTACTCAAGATGTTTGCAATGAGTGGCACTAAGGAGTGGTCGTTGGTCGAAAATTTGAAGGAGTTAAATATTGTTCCAGTGGCAGTGTCGTACGAGTGGGAGCCTTGTGATGGTTTTAAGACTCAAGAGTTATACGTTTCGGCTCGTCAAAAATATGTTAAGAGTGAAAACGAAGATTTGAGGAGCATTATAAGCGGAATTGTGACGCACAAGGGGAGGATTGTGATGAAAGTTTTGGAACCATTGAATGATACTTTTTTTAGTAGTTATGCTCCGAACGAAGATAGCGACTTTTTTAAGGACGTGGCAGATTATATTGATTCTCAAATACATAAACACTATAAACTTTTTGCTAACAACTATATAGCTTACGATATGCTACTGGGTGTGGAACGATTCTTGAACAATGAATATGACGTTATCCAAAGGGAGAAGTTTGAGAAATATTTGGAGTTAGCTCTGTCGCAACTTAACGGCGAAAGAGAGGAAGTTCGAAAAATCTTTCTTGGTATATATGCTAATCCAGTAATTAATAGAGATAAAGAGAGTTTGTAAGGTGTTGAGTGACATCGTTTTGTTGTCTGATACGACGCTTTGATAACTCCTTTGGTTACTAAAGCGAAAGTTAGATGAAACAGAATTTGATTTGTGTTGTAGTTTTATCTTTTCTAGCTCTGTTTTCTAATGCCGGAGGTGGACGTTTTGGTATTGTTGCAACTTATGACTATCAGTCAGCGCTCCAAAATGAAGATGTTAGCCCTTTTGAACAGAGTGACGGAACTGTTTTGCGCTATGGAAAGGTTGTAGGGAGTTTTGACTCGCTTTATGTCGAGCAAGTTAATGATTTTGATGCTTTTATGGAGTCGTTTGAACCGCAAAAGCGGTTTTTAGTTTACGTTCACGGTGACCACTCAAATCTTAGCACTCTTATCGAAAAAGCAAAGTGTTTTATCGAAAACTATGATGTCAATTTATTAATATTTGCTTGGTCGTCGAACTCAATTCCTGATGCGTTGATAAAAAACTATAAAACATCGAAGCAAAACGTAGGAAATGTTTTACCCCATTTTGTAGCGTTTGTAGAGTCGTTTTCTGATTGTGCTATTGCAAAGCAGTTTAAGTGGTCGATTATGTTCCATTCACTTGGCAACCTCTTTGCAAAGCAGTATGCTCGTTATACTATCCCTAATTCAAACTCGCATTTTAACCCCAACTCAGTAATACTTAACGCTCCCTGTGTTGTGGAGAGTGAGCATAGCTTTTGGGTTGAACAGCTGGTGATTCATAGTGGAGCAGAGCTCTATGTTGCATATAATAGCTCTGATAGAGTTCTCAAAGCCGCCTCTGATTATATAGAAGGGAGTAATCTGTTGGGGTTAAAGCCAACAGAATTAGCTGCAAATGCTCGTTATTTTGATTTTGCGCAGATGCTAAAAGGTAAAACCAATTTTACAGAGTCGCATAGTTTCTTTATTGGTGATATAGTAAGGAGGATTCCTGCTCTGAGGTATATTTACGACAGTATGATTAATCCGTTATAGGGAGCGAATAAAGGAGTCGTATGATTTTAGTGTGCCGTAAACCACAAGTATATCTCCAGCCTCGATAACAGTTTGAGGTGTGATGTTGTTGATTACAACCCTCTCAGAGTGAGTTAGTCCCAAAATATTGCGAGTGGTTTGAGCCTGTTTAATTGTAATGAGCCGCAGTTCGTAGTCGTTTGCCATTCCACTCTCGGCAATCGAGTGACCAACTAACTGTTTTGGTGCTATAAACTGCATTATATAGTACTGAGAATCGATGCGGTATGAACTTAAGAAATCGCCGTAGTTGAGCGATTGTGCTAACAGCTCCGCACCATCTTTTTCGGGGAAAACCACACGTTCAACCCCTAAGGTCTGTAAAACGCCAATGTGAACAGCATTGAACCCACGAGCAATGATGCGACGAACGCCCAAACGACGCAATTGAGCAACCGTTTGGACAGATGAAGCAAACTCCTTACCAATGGCGACAATCACAATTTCTACTTCGAGCAGGGGCAGTGATGAGAGTGCCTCGCTCTGTGAAGAGTCCATGCAGATTACGCCAGAAATTGAGTCACGAAGTGCATCACAACGCATTTGAGAGGAGTCAACGCCAATCACGTCGTGCCCCATGTCAGTAAGTCGAGAAGCTACCTGTGCTCCAAAGTTGCCTAGCCCCAGTACAATGTATTTCATCTCTTTGTTGTTTTTTTGAACTGTTATTTCCACAAAGTTACTAATTTTGTGCCTAAATCCAATTAGTGATTAACAAACACATAATTATTGATAATTATCTACATTTGCTATGCTTAAACTGCAAACAATAGTCGAAACACGAGAACCTAATTTTCAGATATCTGTTGATGATAAGATTATGGTTGTTGGTTCTTGCTTTGCACAGTACCTCGGTGAAAAATTGAGCTTTGGTTTTGCCGACAGCGATACCCATAGCTGGAGCGCAAAAAGACTCTTTGCTAATCCTAACGGAGTGATGTATAATCCGTTGTCGGTTGCTCGTGCAGTCGAGATAGTGCGTGGTGGGGAGGATTTTGACAATAATGACCTTGTGTTACGAGATGGGCTTTATCACTCGATGTTGTTTCACGGTTCGTTCTCGCGCAATACGTCCGAAGAGACGCTGCAAAGGATTAATAGAGAACCAATTGAGGCTGTCGATGTGATAGTTCTGACACTTGGCACTGCTTATGTCTATTTCCGTGGTGGCGAAGTGGTTGCTAACTGCCACAAATTGCCCGAAATAGAGTTCGAACGTCAACTAATAACTGTCGAAGAGTCAGTCGAGGCTATGCAGAGGGTTGCAAGGTGCTACCCCAATGCTAAAATCATTGTGACACTAAGCCCAATTCGGCATCTAAGAGATGGACTCGTTCAAAATTCGCTCAGCAAGGCAACTCTTAGAGTGGCCATCGATAAGTTTTGTAGTGAGAATCCAGAGCAGCGGAGCTATTTTGCAGCCTATGAGATTGTTATGGATGAGCTTCGTGATTATCGCTTTACAGAAGAGGATATGTGTCACCCAACTCTACAAACGCGAGAGTATATTTGGCAGCGTTTTTCGCAGCTTTATGTTTGCGATGAACTTAACGCAAAGATAGTGTCCGCAATTAAGGTGGCTAGGCACGCCTCGCACAGACAACTACATTAGCTGAGAATTAATCTAGAAATGTTCTCTTTATAGAATTTCTATCTGCTAATTTCTAATCGTCTGATTGTGTGAGTTTTTTCGAAGACTTTAGACCTAATGCGCGAAGCTTCTCTGCTTGTCCAATCAAATTACCGCCCCCTGATGACAACTGCGAAAAAGCATCGTTATATGCCCTTTGTGAATTGTCGATAGTTCGACCCAACTGCTCCATATTGCCCACAAATCCCACAAACTTATTATACATCAATTCAGCTCGTTCGACTATTGCCTGAGCGTTCTTGCTCTGCATCTCGCGCTTCCACAAGTCGGCAATCAACTTCAAACAAGCAATCAGATTGGTTGGCGAAATCAACAGTATGCGTTTCGAATAGGCATAACTCCAGAGCGACGCATCGTTGGCAATTGCCAACATATAAGCAGGTTCAATAGGTATGAAAAGCATAGTGAAATCGAGCGATGAAGATATGTTGTCGTATCCCTTAGAGGCTAAATTGTCAATGTGGGCGTAAATTGAACGCAAATGCTCCTTAAGTGCCTGCTCCTGAGCCGAATTGTCTTCCGAAGCACAATAGCTATCGTAAGCCACCAACGAAACCTTTGAGTCGATAATCACAGTTCTATCTTCGGGCAGGTTGATTAAAATATCGGGACGAAGCATTTTTCCAGTTTCATTCTCGTTAATTGTAGGTTGAACCTGATATTGAGAATCACGAACCAATCCCGACTGCTCAAGTATGCTTTCGAGTATCATTTCGCCCCAGTTACCCATTTTCTTGACATTGCCTTTGAGTGCCGAAGCAAGGTTGTTAGCCTCTGCGCCAACTCTATTTGTGGTCTCTACCAACTCTTTGACTTGTGCTTCGAGCGAGGTTCGCTGTTTTGTCTGCTCTGTGAAAGTCTGTTCGATACGCTCCTTAAATTGCGAAATACTCTTGTCTAGTGGTTTTAGCAGTGTTTCTATGTTTTGCTGGTTAACCTCAGTAAATCGTTTTGTTTTCTGTTCCAAAATTTCGTTAGCAACCTTCTCAAACTCTAGTTTTGCATTTCTTTGCATTGTTAAGAACTCGTTTTTTTGAATCTCAATAAGTTGTTGCTGATTTTTGAGATTTTGTTCTGTTGTTGCAATTTTTATATTCTTTGAAACTAACTCTTGTTGTTGGTTCTCGTTGATAATAGATAATCTCTCAACTTCAGAATTTGCTTTGATAAGCTCGTTCTCAATGTTTCTCAAGCTATTGGTATATCTGCTTTTCGCCGAGAGTGTAATAAAAATAGAGGATATTATTACTAGTGCAAGAATTATCGAAAAAAGTATGATAATGGTTGATTCTGTCATTTTTATGTATTAAAGTTCTTATTTTAGAAACTCTTAAAATCCAAAAGTACTGTTTTTTTTGCTTTCTACCAATTGTCGTATGTGTTAATAAATTTATTTATTATTCTCCTTTTTAGATAATTGCTTTCTAAATGAGAAATAATGTTGGATATTTGCCCTCAAATGACGAACCTTTGTATTGAAGGAAACCATCTAAATACTTACGCTAGTCAGACCGAATTTCCCCCAGTCCATACTAAGTACTAATAGTTGTAATTATGAATTTGTTTCTTGTTGGAGTATTAAACGTCTTGGTCTCAGTTGTTATTGGCTGGATTGCTATACCTAATATTGTTATTATAGCCAAGGCAAAGCGTTTATTTGATAAACCATCGGCTCGTAAGGTTCACGTAGCAGCAATTCCGCGATTAGGGGGAGTCTCTTTCTTTCCTGCTGCTATGATTGCTTTCTCATTTGCATTAGGGTTGAGATACTACTTTGGATTAGAAATAGTGCCTGTACGTGAGAGATCGGAAGAGCGTCGTGTAGGGAAAGAGTGTACGTCCTGGTGTAGAGCT
>CAMTOL010000103.1 GCA_947074135.1 uncultured Rikenellaceae bacterium | reverse complement strand
TTGATTTAGGTTTTCTTTTTTACAACAATGGAGAATTCTATTTATTTTAATGCAACTTGGAATAATTAAAACAATTATGAATTATCTAGTCGGAGGTGAGTTTTTGCAGCTCTTCGCGGTAGGCGGTCAACATTCGTGATTTGCTAATAAAACCAACATAAAATCCCTCATCAGTCACAACTGGTAGGTTCCAAGCCTCTGTTGCCTCAAATTTACTGATAATTCTCCTTGCATCTTCGCCTTGAACTATCACATCGGCAGGGTCCTCCATGTAATTTTTAAGTGGCATATTGTTCCACATACTTGGCTTGAACATCACCTCACGAATATCATCAAGAGTAATAACCCCACATAGTTTGCCTTTGTCCAATACGGGGAAAATATTGCGCTTAGAACGAGAAACTGCATCAACCATATCACGTAACTTACCCTCCACATCAACACTCACGCAGTCATACTCTATTAGCGAATTAATATCTATAAACTGAAGTGTATTCTCATCTTTATTGTGGGTCAGTAGCTCTCCTTTCATTGCCAAACGTTTAGTGTAAATCGAATAAGGTTCAAAATAGTAGCTCAACGCAAACGAAACAGCCGATGCCAACATCAATGGCAGGAATAGCTGAAATCCCCCTGTCAGCTCCGCCACCAAAAACATAGAAGTTATAGGGGCCTTCATCACTCCACTCATAATGGCCGCCATACCAACAAGGGTAAAGCTCCCAACAGGCAGCTGAGAATCAAAGAAATGGTTGCAGGTAATTGCAAATAGGTAACCCATCATTGCTCCAAAAAATAGTGAAGGAGCAAAGGTTCCGCCAACTCCTCCCGAAGCATTGGTCACAGTCATTGCAATAATCTTGAAGAATAGAATACCAACAACATATAGTAATAGTGTTAGAAAGCTGTCCGAAATACCATAAAATAGCGAGTGGTTGAAAATTGTTGACGTATCTTCGCTAAGAAGTTGACCTATTGAGTCGTAACCCTCGCCATAGAGCGGTGGGAAAATGAAAATCAATAACCCGAGTATTGTACCGCCAACTAAGACCTTAATCCAGATATTTTTATACTGCTTAAATTTTGCCTCCAACCACATTGTAGTGCGAGAGAAGTAGAAACTAAGCACACCACCCAAAACACCAAGTCCAGCATAGTAGAATGTATTGCTAAGGTTAAACACTGGCGTATAGTGTCCAAAGAAGGGTTCAAGTCCAACTAGTAGGTAGGTCATCGTAGCAGCCGTTACCGAAGCAATTAGTAGAGGAACAACACTCGTAAAAGTGAGTTCGAGCATCAATACTTCAAGCACAAAGGCGAATCCTGCAATTGGAGCCTTGTAAACCGCCGCAATCGCCGCCGCCGCACCACAACCTAGCAATAGAGTGATAAGATTATAACGAAGTCGTAAAGCTTGACCAATATTGCTCCCAATTGCAGCACCAGTCAACACAATTGGAGCCTCAGCACCCACCGAACCACCAAAACCAATAGTGGTTGCCGATGCCAAAACCGATGAATATGTGTTGTGGAACTTAATTTTAGACTGTTTGCGCGAAATTGCATAAAAAATACGGGTAACACCGTGCGAGATATCATCTCTAACAAAATAACGTACAAAAACAACAGTCAATGCTATACCAATCGTCGGAAAAACCAGATAGAGCCAGTTGACACTCGTAATCGAGGAGAATGAGTTGGCTATGTTCTGCACAGCGTGAATAGCCTCCTTGAGTAGGTGCCCCGCCAATGCTGCCAACACGCCAACAACAATTGCCAGAATAAACATTAACCGTTTCTCTGGCATTGCTTTTAGCATCTGCACTATTTGCAATAATAACCGCTTCACGTTTGTGTATTATTTTTTCTTTCTTCTTTTCTCTTTGCGACTTCTTGAAAAAGTCGCCCCAAAAATCTGTTTCTAATTATTCGACTTCGATTCCCTGCTCGGCGAGCAGTTGCTGACCGATATCTTTGAGTAGGTACTTCTGTACTTTACCACTTGCAGTCATTGGGTACTCCTCGACAAAGAATATAAACTTCGGTATCTTATATCTCGCAATTTTGTTCAAGCAGAACTCACGAACCTCGTGCGCCGACATATCAGTACCCGGCTTTAGCTTAATATAGGCAGCAACCTGCTCGCCATACTTAGGCGAAGGAAGTCCAGCCACTTGAATATCGGCAATCGATGGGTTTGTGAGTAGAAAGTTTTCAATCTCGCGAGGGTAGATGTTCTCGCCACCACGAATAATCATCTCTTTGATACGCCCTGTAATACGGAAGTAACCATTTTCGTCCATTACGCCTAGGTCGCCTGAGTGCAAGTAGCCATCGGCATCGATACTGGCACGTGTAGCCTCCTCGTTTTTGTAGTAACCCTTCATCACATTGTAACCACGACAGCACATCTCGCCAATCTTGCCTGGAGCGCAGATTTCGCCAGTTTCAGGATTTTTAACAACTACATCAACGTCAGGGAGTGCGCGACCAACTGTTTCGCAGCGAATCTCGATAGAGTCGATTGTGCGCGTAGCAGTCATACCTGGCGAAGTTTCGGTTAACCCATAAACAATGATAATCTCTTTGCAGTGCATTTTGTCGATTACCTGCTTCATATACTCAATCGGACAAGGAGCGCCTGCCATAATGCCAGTGCGAAGAGATGTCAAATCAAAGACATCGAACATTGGGTGATTAAGCTCGGCTACAAACATTGTCGGTACACCATATATAGATGTACATCTCTCTTTTTGAACAGCAGCCAACACTGTGAGTGCATCAAAATCTTCGATTACAACCATTGTCGAACCGTGAGTGATTACAGCGCAAAGTCCTAGTACGCAGCCAAAACAGTGGAAGAAAGGCACGCAAAGTAGCAATTTGTCCTTGTTGGTGTAGTTCATACAGTCGCCAATCGACATACCGTTGTTTACAATATTGTGGTGCGTAAGCATCACACCCTTAGGAAAACCAGTCGTGCCAGAGGTGTATTGCATATTGACCACATCGAAACACGAGGCATTGGCTGAACGTTGACGTAATTCGCTGTCGCTAACCTGCGCTCCCAGTACATTAAGTTCGGCGGTATTGTACATACCTCTGTGTTTCTCTGCGCCAAAAAATACTACATTACGAAGTTCAGGCAGACGTTCGCTACGGAGGTAGCCACGTTGTTGAGTCTTGAGTTCTGGAACAATCTCGTTGATAACCGAAACGTAGTCGCAATCACGATATCCGTTAATGAGGCACATTGTGTGGATATCAGCATTGCGCATTACGTACTCAACCTCAGAGAGTTTGTAGTTTGTGTTGACTGTAACAAGCACCGCTCCAATTTTAGAACAAGCGAACATCAGAGTGAGCCAATCGGGAACATTCTTTGCCCAAACGCCAACTTTGTCATCTTTCTTTACGCCCAGGTGAATCAGACCCTTTGCAAACCTGTCAACTCGTTCGTCGAAATCCTTGTAAGTCAGTCGCAACGAACGGTCAGGATATATCAAAAAATCTTGCGTGGGCTGCACTGTAGCCCAGTGTTCTAACCATTGGTGAAGTGTTGTTTCAATCATAACTTAAGTAATTGTGATCAAATGATCGAGTGATCAGGTGATCAAAGTTTGTGAATTTTATATTTATCTCGTTCGATATACATATTATAGTAGTATCACGTGATCACATAATCACCTACTATAAAAGCTTTTTACGAAGTACGGAGATCATATCATCGACCATTGCGTCAAGACCCCATTTAGGATTCCAGTCCCACTCTATACGAGCACAATTGTCATCAAGACTATCTGGCCAGCCTGACGAAATAGAGTCTTTAATAGGATCAACTGCATATTCATACTCAAAAGTAGGGATACGTTCCTTTATTTTTGCAAAAAGGATTTCGGGCGAGAAGCTCATAGCTGTTACATTGTAACCATTGCGATGAACCAAACGATCAGAGTCTGCAGTCATTAAATCGTGAAGAGCATCAAGTGCATCTGGCATATACATCATATCCATACGGCGGTCAGCAGGAATAGGGCAAATAAATTTCTCGCCTTTCACTGCACTATAAAATACCTCGACAGCATAGTCAGTTGTTCCGCCACCTGGCAACGAAGCGTTTGAGATAATGCCCGGAAAACGCACTGAACGAGCGTCAACCCCAAAACGTTGGTAGTAGTAGTTGCTCATTAGCTCTCCCGTCACTTTGCAAATACCGTAAACAGTAGTTGGGTGCATAATAGTATCTTGAGGAGTGTTCTCTTTAGGAGCGTCTGGACCAAAAGCTCCAATTGAACTTGGAGTGAATACTTGGCAACCATACTGACGAGCAACCTCAAGGGCGTTCAATAAAGCACCCATATTGATTTTCCAAGCTAGTGCAGGATCTTGTTCGCCACGAGCCGAAAGTAGTGCTACCAGATTGTAAATAGTGTCGATTTTATGTTTATTTACGATAAGAGAAAGCGCGGAGGCATCCATAGCATCGAGTTGAATCGAATATTGATCAGATGGATTTGCCTGAAGATCGGCTGCGATAACATTAGCCTCACCATAGCGCTCTCTAAGGTAGGTTTTGAGCTCAGTCCCAATTTGACCGCCAGCTCCAACAATAAGAATCTTTTTCATTGATTAAGTTAAATAATAATAAGATTTTAAGGTTTAATAAATTTTTTACAAAACTAACTAAAAAATACAAAAATTCAAATAAATTTTTTTAGGTGAAAAAATATCAGAATTATTGGCAAAATTAAAAAAAAGATTTATAACTTTGATATAAATTTGAGTGTTATTCAAAAAACAAGAACAACTAAAATACTCATTTATTGCGGTTATGATATTTTTTTAAAAACAATAGAAATGCAGGTTGTTTTTTTTAAGTAATAGTTACTGTGATTTTAAAATTAAGAACAAACAAATAAATAATATATTAACATTCACTAAAAACATTTCACTGAAAATGAAAGTTAAAGAATTAATGCAGCAACTTGCTGCAAAACACCCAGGCGAAAGCGAATATCTACAAGCTGTAGAGGAAGTTTTACACTCAATTGAGGAGATTTACAACCAACATCCTGAGTTCGAAGCTAACAAAATTGCTGAACGTATTGTTGAACCTGACCGTATCTTTACATTCCGCGTAAGCTGGGTTGACGACAAAGGCGAAGTGCAAACAAACTTGGGCTACCGTGTTCAATTCAACAACGCAATCGGACCTTACAAAGGCGGTCTTCGTTTCCACCCATCTGTAAACCTATCAATTTTGAAATTCTTAGGTTTCGAACAAACTTTCAAAAATGCATTGACTACTCTACCAATGGGTGGTGGCAAAGGTGGTTCAGACTTCGCTCCTAAAGGCAAATCTGACGCTGAGGTTATGCGCTTCTGTCAAGCATTTATGACTGAGCTTTGGCGTTATATCGGTCCTGAAACTGACGTTCCTGCTGGTGACATCGGGGTTGGTGGACGCGAAATTGGTTATCTATATGGTATGTACCGCAAATTGGCTAAAGAGAATACAGGTGTTCTTACAGGCAAGGGTATGACTTATGGCGGTTCGTTGATTCGCCCTGAGGCTACTGGTTACGGTGCTATCTACTTCCTACAACAAATGTTGGCAGAACTTGGAACAGATATTAAAGGTAAAACTATCTCTGTTTCTGGTTTTGGTAATGTAGCTTGGGGTGCAGCTCAGAAAGCTCACGAACTAGGCGGTAAAGTTGTTACAATCTCAGGTCCTGACGGTTACATTTACGATGAGGCTGGTATGGACGACGAGAAAATCGATTATCTATTGGAACTTCGTGCAACAAACAATGACGTTGTTGAACCTTATGCAACTCGTTTCCCTGGTGCTAAATTCTTCAAAGGCGAAAAACCTTGGGGTATTAAGGTTGACATCGCTCTTCCTTGTGCAACTCAAAACGAACTTGGCGGCGAAGATGCTAAGAAGTTGGTTGCAAATGGTGTGAAGGTTGTTGCTGAGGTTTCGAATATGGGCTGTACTCCTGAAGCTATTGAGGAGTTCCTTTCGGCTAAAGTACTCTACGGTCCTGGCAAGGCAGTAAATGCAGGTGGCGTTGCCACTTCGGGATTGGAGATGACTCAAAACTCTATGAAATTGAACTGGACAGCCGAAGAGGTTGACGCTAAACTTCATCAGATTATGAGTTCTATCCATAACGCTTGTGTAGAGTACGGCCGCGAAGGGGATTATGTCAACTATATGAAGGGTGCAAATATTGCAGGCTTTATGAAAGTTGCTAAATCTATGGTTGAGCAAGGTGTTATCTAGTCAATTGACAATTAACGATGAGCTGTGGGGAGTTTCAATAATAATTAACCACTAGCCATCATTTCAAAAAAGGGGTTGCTTTTGAGTATTCGAGAGTAACCCCTTTTTCTTGATGTAGTAGTTACGAGCGTATATTAGACACAAAAAGCGGAGGTTATACAGGAAATGCACCTCCGCTTTTTTTGAAAATTAACTAAATTGAGATTAAAATACCAAAAATGGTTATATGACAAAAATTACATTTGGTCGGCTACACTATCGACAATACGTCCGTCGAATAGGTTAATCACTCGGTGAGCATACTTGCTGTCACGAATAGAGTGAGTTACCATCACGATTGTCGAACCCTCTTTGTTGAGTTCAGATAGCAACTCCATTACCTCTTTACCATTTTTAGAGTCGAGGTTACCAGTAGGCTCATCGGCAAGAATGATTTTAGGGTTAGAAACAACTGCACGAGCTATTGCGACACGTTGTTGTTGACCGCCAGAGAGCTGTTGTGGGAAGTGACCGGCTCGGTGCGATATAGCCATACGTTTAAGTATTGCATCGACCATCTCTTTGCGTTTGCGCACTGGCACACGTTGGTAAATAAGTGGGAGTTCCACATTTTCGAACACATTTAGTTCGTCGATAAGGTTAAAACTTTGGAATACAAAGCCGATGTTACCTTTACGAGTTTTGGTACGATTTTTCTCTTTTAGGTTAGCAACTTCTGTATCATCGAGTTGGTAGCTGCCGCCGGTAGGGTTGTCGAGCAGTCCGAGGATGTTGAGCAGGGTTGATTTACCACAACCAGAAGGACCCATAATGGCAACAAATTCGCCTTTATCGACAGCGAGCGACACTTTATCGAGTGCTACTGTTTCGATTTCTTCGGTACGGAATACCTTTTCGAGTTCATTTACTTTAATCATTGTTTTTTAGATTTATAGTTTATACTTTTTATCTATTTATTCTATTCTTTAATTTTTATCTATTAGCATCTAACTCCTAACTTCTTAAGTTTTAAATTAATTGTGTACCAAAGTTATGCCAAACGTTTTAATATGCTGTTTGTTAGTATTTTTTAATTCCAGAAAAACTTTCAACTGTAAAAATTTTTGACAGTGCGTGTCTAATTTTTATACATAAATTACAATTTACCTACTCTGATTTT
>CAMTOL010000102.1 GCA_947074135.1 uncultured Rikenellaceae bacterium | reverse complement strand
GGTCTGTGGAATAAAGGCAATCCTTGCTGGCAAGATGGCCTGCGGCACTGCACTAAAGGAGCTAATAAATACGATTACACTAACAACTCGTGCAACAGCAAGCAAAGACGTTGATTCGAAAAATGAGGATATTAACGGCGCAAGCAGAAAAAAACAAACAGAAGCTATTAGACCTATCACAATATTGAAATAGAATACAGTAGAGTTGTCACTCTCTGTTCTGTCTAGCTTTCGAACAAGTGCGGACGAGAATCCACTATCAACAAAAACATTGAAAATGGCAAAAATGACTGTAATTATTGCTATATCGCCATAATCTGAGGGTGATAATTGTCTTGCAATAAAAATACCTAATATAAAAGTAACCCCTTGAACAGCAAAACGCTCAAGGGTACTCCATAATAATCCATTAACAGTTTTTTTCTTAAGACTCATCAATGTTTAATATAACTATACCAGCTCTTTTATTATTAATTTACAGGTAATAATAAAACCACCTAAGAATGCAAAAAGAATAATTACTATCAATGTTTTGGGTTCAGATGGGGTTGTTGGTGTAGAAACAGGTTCAATAATTGTTACAATGGGTTTATCTTCTTGTAACTTTACCCTATCTGCTTCAACTTGAGTGGCCAATTGCAGATAAACTTGGTACGATAAATTCTTTTCGTTAAGTAATCTATCCAATTTAACTAAAGGACTTTTTAATCTCAAATTTTGATTCCTATCCAGTGCATTTGCATAGGTTTCCTCTGCTATATAGTATTTTTGTTGTGCCTCTTTCAGCATCTTAGAGTTAGACTCTAAGATACTTGTAGTTTTTGTAGTTCAATATTCTGTCATATATTTTTGCAAATTAACAATTAAAGAGTCATTAATCATTTTTGCAATAGCAGGATCTTGAAATTTTACTTCAATTAGAGTTATACCTGTTTTTTTTTCTTTCTCAATCGTAATTCTATCGGTCACAAGCTTTCGATATCCATATTGGATTCTAGGACTGTTATTTATATTTACAGTATCGACCTTATCTTTAAATAGAGATGTTACCCAACTAATTGCTTTGGAAGGTGCTGCTATAATATAGGACCACCAAGGTTTTTCTTGATGTTTTAACACATAATCACTAAATAGCATATTCTGCCCCTCATATTTAACCATTATATCCTTTAATTCGAGTATAAAAGGGGTGCTGTTAATAATAGCTGGATAGATATCTTCGTTAATGCCATCAATAGATGAATTTCCTCCTACACCCATCATATTAGCCAATGCACCAGCAGATCCTCCAAGTGGCTTTGCTTGCATTTCTGGTACGAACTTAACAAACGAAACATATTCTTTAGGAATTGAGAATGCTACTAGTACTCCTACAAACGCACCTATAATCGCCAACTTAAATACCTTTTTTTTATTCTTCCAGACCACTTTAAAGAGTCTTAATAGATCAATATCAGTACTTTTATTTTCCATTATTTAAAGCAAAATTGTAAATTATTTGTCTAATTGTTTAATAACGTTTTCTAATGAATGCTCCCATTCTGCAATAATAACTCCATAGCAATTCGCAAATTTGGCTTTATTCATTATAGAGTATTGAGGACGTTTAGCAGGAGTTGGATACTCCTCTGTTGTAATATGTTTAATACTACAATCTAAACCACTCATTCTCATTATTTCTTCTGCAAAAATAGCCCAATTAGTAACTCCTTCGTTTGCGAAGTTATAGACTCCATAAACTGGTTTCTCAACAGCCACAAGTATTGCTTTTGCTAAATCGTGTGCCGATGTCGGGGAACCCCATTGATCCGCAACAACTCCAATTTCAGACTTTTCGGCACCAAGGCGGCGCATTGTTTTTACAAAGTTATTACCATAAATCGAGTATAGCCAGCTTGTGCGGATAATTATATGTTTATAGTTTGCAGCGGCAAACTTCTCTCCCTGCAATTTTGTAATTCCATAAACAGACTGAGGCTCTGTTGGAGCATCTTCGTTTTGTGGCTCAGGGTTATCACCTTTTAAAACATAGTCTGTAGAAACGTGTACAATTCCTGCACCAACTTTTTGCGCCTCGTCAGCCAGAATTTGCACTGCAGTTGCATTTAATAATTTTGCCAAATCCTTATCACTTTCGGCTTTATCTACAGCTGTATATGCAGCACAATTTATCACATAGGCTGGTTGGGCGCTCTCCATAATATGGCGAACAGCTTCAGCATTTGTAATATCAAGTTCTGCAACATCCGTAAAGATGAATTTATGAGGCACAATTGGTTCAAGTTCTCTCAAACAATTCCCTAGTTGTCCATTTGCTCCAGTTACGAGCAGCGTCAGTTTGTTTACAGCCATAAACTATTTATTATTGTACATTTCTAAGTAGTATTTTTCGTACTCTCCACTTGTTATATTGTTCATCCACTCTTCGTTATCCAAATACCAACGAATAGTTTTCTCGATACCCTCTTCAAATTGCAAAGATGGCTCCCAGCCCAATTCTTTGTTGAGTTTCGTTGCATCGATAGCATAACGCAAATCGTGCCCTGCACGGTCTTGCACATAAGTAATTAGCTTATCTGAATATCCTTCAGGGTTACCCAAAATACGGTCAGCCGTTTTAATCATCACCTTGATTAGGTCAATATTTTTCCACTCATTGAAACCACCAACATTGTAAGTTTCGCCATTTTTTGCATCGTGGAATATTGTATCAATTGCTCTTGCGTGGTCAACCACATATAGCCAATCTCTCACATTTTCGCCTTTGCCATAAACTGGAAGTGGTTTACCATTGCGAATATTGTTGATAAACAATGGGATCAATTTTTCTGGAAATTGGTTAGGTCCATAGTTGTTCGAGCAGTTTGTCAGTACAAAAGGCAGTCCATAAGTGTTACCAAATGCACGAACAAAGTGATCTGACGATGCTTTAGATGCCGAATATGGTGATTGAGGATCATACGGCGTGGTTTCCAAAAAGAATTCTTCTTCGTTGTGTAGCGAGCCATAAACTTCGTCAGTTGATACGTGATGGAAACGTTTTCCCTCCATTGTTCCAGCCCAAGCCTCTTTTGCAGCTTGCAACAACGACAGCGTACCCATTACATTAGCCATAGCAAACGCAAATGGGTCTTTGATTGAACGGTCAACGTGGCTTTCGGCAGCAAGGTGAATCACACCGTCTATTTTGTAATCTGCGAAAATTTGGCGCATCAACTCCAAGTCGCAAATGTCGCCTTTTATAAATTTATAATTAGCTAATTCCTCGACATCTTTGAGGTTTTCGAGGTTGCCTGCATAGGTTAGTTTGTCAAGGTTATAGATTTTATAATCTGGGTATTTTGTGCAGAAAAGTCGCACTACGTGAGAGCCAATAAAGCCTGCACCTCCTGTAATCAATATATTTTTCATCGTTCTATAATTAGCGTATTGTTGTTATAAATTAACTGTATCTTTTTCTTGTTTCTCTGTTTTGTATATTTGCTTAAAAATTACTTCCACAGAGTTGTTGGAATTATCTGATTAAAACCTGGGTGTTTTTTATCTTTTTCCGAAATGTTTAGGTATTTCTCGTCAATACCAAATCTTTCGAATTGCCAGTCAATAGCCAACACTTGGTCGTTCCACATAATACCACCGTCGCTTTCGGGGTGGTAGTAGTCAGTACATTTATACATAAATTCTGTATCGTTTTCGAGTGTCAAAAAGCCGTGTGCAAAACGTGGTGGAACATAAAACATACGTTTATTGTCGGCAGACAATAAAACAGAATGCGATGCCCCGTAAGTTCTACTTTCGGGGCGCATATCTACCGCCACATCAAGCACTGAACCTGCAGTTACCCGCACTAACTTGCCTTGCGTATGTTCACGTTGAAAATGCAGCCCTCGCAGAACTCCACGAGCTGACTTTGAGTGATTATCTTGCACAAACTCCACATCAATTCCAATCTCCTCGAAATCACGCTTAGAGTAGCTCTCCAAAAAGAAGCCACGTTTGTCTCCAAAGACTGTTGGTTCAATAATAATCAGCCCCTCAATCGGAGTCTCAATAACATTAAATTTTCCCATTATTTTTTGATTTTCATATCAATTCTCGACAACAGATATTGACCATATTGATTTTTAATCATAGGTTGCGCTAATTCACGCATTTTATTGGCATCAATCCAACCATTTTCAAAGGCTATACCTTCGAGGCACGAGATTTTCAAACCTGCTCTCTTCTCGAGTACTTCCACGAAAGTAGATGCTTCACTGAGTGAATCGTGTGTTCCTGTATCCAACCAAGCAAAACCACGACCCAATAACTGAACTTTTAACTCATTGTCATTGAGGAACCATTCGTTAACTGTTGTAATTTCATATTCGCCACGAGCTGATGGTTTTATAGAGTGCGCTACATCAACTACCTTATTTGGATAAAAATACAACCCCACAACTGCATAATTTGATTTCGGGTGAGTTGGTTTTTCTTCAATAGAGATTGCATTCCAATCGTTATCAAACTCCACAACACCATAGCGTTCAGGATCTGATACGTGATAGCCAAATACAGTTGCATATCCACTTTCCGCATTCAACACAGCCTCTTTAAGCATTTTAGGGAAACCGTGACCATAAAAGATGTTATCGCCCAACACCAAGCAGACAGAATCATCTCCAATAAAGTCTTTGCCAATTGTGAATGCTTGAGCAAGTCCATCTGGCGATGGTTGTTCAGCATATTCAAATTTAACTCCGTAATCCGAACCATCACCCAACAAACGTTTAAATCCAGGTAAATCGTATGGTGTTGAGATGATTAAAATTTCACGAATACCAGCCAACATCAATACTGATATAGGGTAGTAAATCATTGGTTTATCATAAATCGGAAGCAGTTGTTTGCTTACGCCTTTGGTGATTGGATACAAACGAGTACCACTGCCACCTGCAAGTACAATACCTTTCATATTTTTTAAAGAAACTAAATTACTCTATCTGTAAATATAATACATCGTGCGCAAAGATACAACATATTTTTATCATAAAAGTAAAAATATCTGTTTTTTTAGTCATAGAAAATTTAAGTTAGCCACGTATTATGTATGGGTCATAGAGTGTCTAAAAAGCTAATAGTTGTCTATCGGCGGCAGGTTTGTTGTCTTGGGCAAGTATGCGAGAAATTTGTGAATTACGACATAGTTTTGATGTATCATTAAACAACTTCTTTGAGTATAATATATATATTTGCTTCACGATACAAGACTTCCCAAAAGACATTAACATATAGAATTTCTCTTTGATTTATATATTCTTTCAAAGTTCTTTTACTTCTAGCACCATAAAAAAAAGAGAGATATAATATTGACTGTCAATGTTTTTATCTCTTTTAACGTTTTATCAAAAAACTCGATTTGTAAGCTAAGACTTAACAGTTATCGTAACATAATTCTATTCTATTAGCTTTCAGGTTAATTTAAATACTAATATTGGTAAAATTAGGAATATCAAAATATTAACTTTACCTTTGTCGCTGATAAACATCAAGTTTATAACTGAATTCTTTTTTTTCTGCAAGACTGTTATCCGAATTCTAATCGGCTTTCAACTTAAAACAAGACCTCATTATTGGCTTACGTGTTGAATAGTAAACAGTCGCGGTTTGTGTAAGAATACCTACGGACGTGACGCAAACAGATTAATATTGAAATCATTTTTATCGATCAGTACGAAACTAAACTCCTCATTATTCATAGAGGAGAAAATACTGATATGCTATGTGGTGATCTTTTGTAATCTTCGCAAGCAAACAAATCAAGAATATTATGACATTTAACGAATTACAACTTTCTGAGCCTATTTTGAGAGCTTTGAAAGAAAAGAAATACACCACTCCAACACCAATTCAATCTAAAGCAATTCCAATTGCTTTAGACGGTAGGGATATACTTGGTATCGCTCAAACAGGAACTGGCAAAACAGCAGCTTTTGCAATACCAATTATCGAACATTTGGGAAAGCAGAAAAATATAAAAGGCATAAAAGCACTTATATTAACCCCGACTCGTGAACTTGCTATTCAAATTAACGACACTTTTACCGATTACGGTAAACACTCTAGATTAAAACACACTGTTATCTTTGGTGGAGTAAATCAAAATCCACAAATCAGATCTTTAAATCGAGGTGTTGATATTTTAATTGCCACACCTGGTAGATTGTTAGATTTTATTTCACAAAAGATTATCTCGCTCGACTCATTAACTCACTTTGTGCTCGACGAGGCTGACCGCATGCTTGATATGGGGTTTATACACGATATCAAACGTTTGTTACCACTACTACCTAAAAAGAGGCAAACGATGTTGTTCTCAGCTACAATGCCTAATGAAATTGCTAATATCATCAAAACAATACTGTATAAACCTCAGAGAGTAGAGGTTGCTCCAGCTTCATCTGTTGTAGACAGTATTGAACAGCACATTTATTTTGTCGAAAAACCACAGAAGATTGAACTATTAATCAACGTATTGAGAGAACAAAAAGAGAAAACAACTATTATTTTTTCTCGTACAAAACACGGCGCAGATAAAATAGCCCGAACACTCAATAACAGAAAGATTAGATGTGAAGCTATTCACGGCAATAAGTCACAGAATGCTCGCCAAAACGCACTGCAAAACTTAAAAAGCGGAAAGAGCCGTATTATTGTAGCTACCGACATTGCTGCACGAGGTATTGACATTAAAGATTTAGGAGTTGTCATAAATTATGACCTTCCTGATGTTGCCGAAACTTACGTGCATCGTATAGGTCGTACTGGTCGTGCAGGAAATAGTGGAATTGCCTATACTTTCTGTTCGCAAGATGAACATATGATTGTAAAGAGTATTCAAAAACTAACAAACAAGAGATTAAATACGGTCTTAGTGCCGGCATAAACAGTTGAATGGTAAAACGAATAACAACAGGTAAACGTGATCGTGAAAAACTCAAGGAGCAGAAACGAATAGAAAAATCGAAAAAGAAAGAGGAGCGTCAGAATGGTGGTAAGTCTTCATTTGAAGATATGTTAGCATATATAGATGAAAATGGGCAACTCCACTCAACACCACCAGAAAAAAGCAAAACTGAAGTTGATGTTGCTAATATTGCAATATCTACTCCTAAGCAAGTAGATGCAGAAAATGAGCCATTAAAAGGTCGCATTGAGTATTTTAACTCATCAAAAGGTTTTGGCTTTGTAAAGGATTTGGCAGGTAGCGATAAATACTTCTTTCATATCTCGTCTGCTCCACAAGGGATTAAAGAGGGGGATAAAGTAACATTCGAGTTAGAAAGAGGTACACGAGGAATGAACGCTATACAAATATCAATAATAAAGAAATAAAAAAAAAGGACAAAGATGAACATTTATGTGTCAATTCTTAGCTGGGGCACATACAGCGAGAGACTGCACAATATAGTTG
>CAMTOL010000101.1 GCA_947074135.1 uncultured Rikenellaceae bacterium | reverse complement strand
GTTCGAGAACTTCGCGAGGTCGCACCGAACAGAACCTAAAAGCGGTGGTTAGTTTTATAGAGAAATACGCCTCACAGCTAGATTTTATATTTTTGCAAGAGGTCGATATTGAGGCTAAACGCTCCTACTCGATAAATGAGTATGACACTTTGGTAAGTCGTTTTGGGATGCGATTCAAACACTATTTTGCTCCTAATTTCTCGGTTTCCTATGTCCCAATCCCAGTTCGTGATCCTATTGGAGCTGTCGAAGCGGGACTTGTAACGATGAGTCGTTATACTCCCCGCGAAGCGATGCGAGTTTCGTTTCCTGAAGGTGGTAGTTGGCCTGTCAAGATATTCGATTTGAAACGTTGTATGCTCTCTATCTCTGTGCCGCTTCCAAATGGAGAGTTGTTGTGGCTCAATAATACTCACAATTCAGCCTATGATGATGGCAAACAGAGAGCTGCGGAACTGAATTATCTGCGTGATTTTGTGCGAGATAAACCCTACTTTGTGGTTGCTGGCGATTGGAATAGTAACCCTCCTGGATATAAACCATCGAAAGCAGAAGTTGAGGATGAACATTTTTCGCCCAAACAGTTAAACAGAGAAGATTTTAATGGTGAGTATCATTTTGCAGCAGATTTAAGATCTCGTACAGCTCGTTATGGTTATGAACCTTTCAATAGAGCGACAACCACCCAAACGTTAATTGATTTTGCACTATCTTCGGCTAAAGTAAAACCTATCTCTGTTCGTTGTATTGATTTAGGGTACGAAAACTCGGATCATAATCCTGTGATTTATCGTTTTGTGATTGAGAATAGTGGGAACCGTCGCCAAAAAGTTGCAGCTAAGCACAAAGCTGATATTGATTCGACTATAACTACTCAAGAAGACTCTTTATGAAAGATAGTAAACTAAAGTACCATCTTGCAATCTTAGGTGCAAATATACTTTTTGCCCTCAATTATTCTTACTCCAAGAGTGCGCTTTCTTTGATGAGTGCCGATGTGTTGTTGGTAGCTCGTATTGCTTCTGCAGCTCTGTTTTTTGTACTTTTTGCGCTTATTATTGTTCGCCAAAAGGTTGCACTCAAAGATATATGGATGTTGCTTGCCGCCGCAGTTTTTGGTGTGGCAGGTAATCAATTTATCTTTCTTCACGGTTTAGCTCTCACCTCGCCAGTCGATGCTTCGATTATAGCCACAGCTGGTCCAGTTTTGGTGCTCTTGATTTCGGTGGTTCTCAAGCGTGAACGTATAACTCTACTCAAAACTATTGGTATTACAATTGGGGCATTTGGTGCTTTGTGGGTAATTATTGGGGGAGCAAGTAGCAGTGTTGGTTCAGGCTCTTTAGAGGGCAATGCTCTTGTCTTTTTGAGTGCTTTCTCCTATGCCTGTTACTTGATAGTTGTTCGACAGTTGATGGTTAAATATTCGTCATTTACAATAATGGCTTGGGTATTTGGAGCGTCGTCACTTTTAATTGTTCCACTCTTTGGTGGCGATTTTGTTGAGCATTCTTGGGGTGGAATGAGTGCAGGAGAATGGGGAATACTTGCGTTTGTTGTTGTTGGTGCAACTTGGATAGCTTACACTCTGGTTTCTAGTTCGCTAAAACAGCTTTCGCCTACAACGGTGAGTATTTACAGCTATTCGCAGCCTGTGTTAGCATCGCTTTTTGCAGTAGTGCGTATGCAGGACGAGTTGACTTGGCAGAAGATATTTTCGGCGCTCCTTGTTTTTGTAGGAGTTTATATAGTCACGTTGAGCTACAAAAAACCGCGTTTAGGTCACTCTAAACGTCCGTTCTATAAGTTCTGGATTTAGTTCTAGTGGTTCTTATTTAGAGTAGTGAACCGCAAAGACGAAGTATCTCGATTTCAGTCACTTTTGCAGAGTATAGAGTAGTGATCTTGCGTTCAATAGCAGCCAAATATTGCAACTGAATATTACGAAAATCAATCCCCGAGAGGTCACCTAGTCGGTAACGCTCCATCGCTATATCCATATTAAGCTCCATAGCCTCGGCATTCTGTGTTTCGAGTTCAATCAAAAACAGAGCATTTCGATAGCTAGTAAGTGCCGACCAAACATCGCCTTCTATATCATTTATAATATCTACACTGCTAATTCTAGCAATTTTAGAGTCAATCTTTGCGCTTTTTACCCGGCGGTTTGTTTCCAATCCATTGAAGATTGGAACTCCAAGCGAAAATCCCCAAGTTCCTGCCTGTGTGCTATTGAAATTCGAAGGCATCTGGTTGAAAGGCGAAAAGCCATAATTAGCTACAAAATCGAGAGTAGGGTATCGAAGCGCTTGAGCACTTTTTACACTAAGTTCGGCTAGTGAAATCGAAGATTTCGAGATAAGAATGTCACTGTTGTTCTCCATTGCCATACTCATAACAGAATCTTGGTCAGGCATTTTAGTCACAGTAATAGTGTCCTTAATGTAACCAACTTCGTTTTCATCGTAATTGAGCAAGTTGTTGAGTGCGATATACGATAATTTAAGCGACTCCTCGGCTTTGATTAAGTTGGTGCTGTCGGTGTTAAGGTCGGTCTTTGCAAGTCGCATTTCTAGTCCCGATCCAGCACCTATATTGTACTTCGAAAGTGCTTCGTTGTAGCGTTCACGACTAAGTTTTACGCTTTGACGGCGCAATTTTACGCTATTTTCATACGATATTATTTGGTAGTAGCGTGACGACATCTCTGCAACCAATAGTTCTATTCGTGCTACATAACTAAGCTGTTCTGCGGTTAGATTCTCCTTGGTTATATCGTAGCTGTAGAACATCGAAAGACCATCGAATAGCCTCCAGCGAAGGTTTGAGCCGATGTCAAAACTATTAGTAGTTGCCGAGCTGCTGATTCGTTGTTGTTGCGACGCAGATGCCGAAAGTGTAGGTAAGAATGGCGAAATAGTGTGGTTCACTTTTGCTTTTTCGACTCTCTGTTCAGAAATCTGAACTTGATAGTTAGCCTCAAAAAGTCGTTCACGAAGCTCATCAAGTGTTCTGAGTTTATTGCTTTGACTTTGAGCTGTAAATATACCACTAAGTGCCACAGCTATAACAAGTGTCCCTTTGATTATTGCCATTCTAAGATAGTTAAGTGCCGCTGTCGAAGCTCGTTGAACGAAAACCTCACGAGGCTGTCCAAAATTGCGTTTATAGCTCATAGTACCTTTGTTTGAAGAAATTCCTATCCAAATATCACCCAACTCTTTGCCTTCGGTAGCTCCTGTAGGTCCTGCAATTCCGCTCGTGGCGATAGAGTAGTCTGCGCCAGTCAACTCTCGCACTCCAACTGCCATCTGCTCTACGGTTTGAGAACTGACTGCTCCAAACTCTTCGAGTGTTTCGTTTTCAATACCCAAAACTTCGCTCTTAACATCGTTGCTGTATGCTGTTACAGAACCTAGAAACCAAGATGAGGCTCCGCTAATGGCAGTGCATTTCGAGGCCATAACGCCACCAGTGCAGCTCTCGGCTACTGCTAAAGTAGTGCTGCTGTTGGTTAGTAGTTTCGATAATTCGACCTCTACATTTGTGGGTTCGTCGCCAAGAAAATAGTCAGGTATTATTGTTTTTAGTAGTTCGAATTGAAAGTTGATTTCTGCTGCTCCTACTTCGGTTTTAGAGCTAAGTCTTAGTCGTATGCCGTTAGGATTTGGCAGGTAAGCCAGTGATATATAGGGAGGTAGTGCGCTTTCCCAACCGTTAATCAGTGCCGCAAGTTCGCTTTCTGGTAGCCCATATACCATAATGGTGCGTTTAATAACTGGTTGCAATGTGTAGTTTTGACCAATGATTGGTATAACCTGCTCAGTAAAGAGTCTTTTCATCTCGAAAGGCACACCAGGCAGACAGAACAGTAGTTTAGAGTCTTGTTTGTAGTATAGGCCAGGTGCAGTGCCAACCTCGTTGCGAAGCGCAATAAAACCTCTGGGTATATCGGCTTGAGCCTGATTTAGAGCGTTGAACTCCACTCCACGACTGCACATTAACTCTTTGACATGCTCGAAAGTAACGCTGTCTCGTACCAAATCGAGTCCGAAAAAATCAGCAATCGAACGTTTCGAGATATCATCTTTGGTAGGTCCTAATCCTCCAGTTATAATCACAATATCAGACTTCTCGAACCCCTCTTTTAACGCTCGCTTAATTGCTTCGCTGTTGTCGCTAACCGAGATAATCTCACGTACGCGTACCCCAACAGTAGCACACTCAGCCCCAATAAAGGCTGAATTAGTGTCGACCACCTGTCCGATTAGCAGTTCGTCGCCAATTGTTATAATATGTGCTGTGGGCTGCATTTTTTGATAATTGACAATGTAAGTTTGCTTTAACTCTTAATTATTAACTTTTAATTCTTCATTTAAGAGTTTGTTGCAGATGCGTTTTGGAAGCGATGGACCATCATAGATAAAACCACTGTAAATCTGTACCAACGAAGCACCAGCCTCTAACATAGCCATCGCATCGTCGGCATTCATAACACCACCAACACCAATTATAGGCATCTTGCCATTTGTCTTCTCGTGGATATAACGAACCATCTCCAAACTACGCTTTGTTAGCGGTTTGCCACTCAGTCCACCATTACCAATGCGCTCTACGTTGCTACTCTTTAATCCCTCGCGC
The DNA here is from genome assembly GCA_947074135.1 of uncultured Rikenellaceae bacterium. Classification (GTDB taxonomy): domain Bacteria; phylum Bacteroidota; class Bacteroidia; order Bacteroidales; family Rikenellaceae; genus Mucinivorans. Next base: position 2,852 of record CAMTOL010000101.1, on the reverse strand, counting down.
GAGGTTGTTGTATTCGTTGCTACAATTCCATCGAGTTTAAACTCTTTGGCAACCTCAATCATCGTGTCAACCCCCTCTTGAGTAAGGTCTGGTGATATTTTAAGCAGAATTGGTCGATATTCACTCTGTCCTTTGCGAAAATCCTTGAGCGGAGCAAGTATGTCCGCTGTATTCTGACGACTCTGTAATTGTGTCAAATTTGCAACATTTGGACAACTTACATTGACCACAAAGTAATCAACACAGTCATACAGTGCACGAAATGCCTTAAGGTAATCTTTCGGTGCGTCTTCGTTTGCTGTAAGCGTATTCTTGCCGATGTTCCCTCCAACAATTACCCCACGGCGACGATACTTTTGAAGATTATGCACCGCCGATGTAACTCCTTTATTGTTGAAACCCATACGGTTTATAATTGCGTCATCTTCAGTAAGTCGAAAACAGCGAGGACGTGGATTACCTCCTTGCGCTCGAGGTGTTACAGTTCCAACCTCAACAAACCCAAAACCTAGGTCGCCCAGTGTGTCGTAACACTCTGCATCTTTGTCGAAACCGGCAGCAAGTCCCACTGGATTTGCGAAATGTAGCCCAAAAACCTCACGTTCTAGCTTCTCATTACGAACCTTAAATATAGCTCTCATTGTACCCCTCGCAAATGGGACGTAACGCAAAAAACGAAGCACTCCTACCATAAAATGGTGGATTGTTTCGGGTGAAAACCAGAATGCTATAGGTCTAAATATTTTATACATAGTCTTTTATGTGGTGTGTATTCTAAAATTTTCTTGCTCTGTCCATCTCTCTCTTAGAGTCCTGCTCTTTGAGGTGCTCTCGTTTGTCGTGCGATTTGCGTCCTCGTCCAAGCCCAATAAGCAGCTTTGCCAATCCCTCGTCGTTGATAAAGAGTTTTAGACCGACAACAGTATTTCCCTTATCTTGCATAGCACGGAAGATTTTTTTTAGTTCTCGGCGATTAAGCAGCAGTTTGCGGTCACGTTTTGGTTCGTGGTTGTTGTATGTACCCCAGTTGTACTCCGAGATGTTCATACCTCGCACGAATAGTTCGTTCATATGTTCGTAGCAGTAGCAATCGACAAGCGAGGCTTTGCTACTTCGAAGCGACTTTATCTCAGTGCCACGAAGAACAATACCAGCCACCCACGTTTCCGATATTTCGTAATCGAAACGTGCTCTGCGATTTACTATCTCTACTTTTTTTGTCACTTCTATATTATTTTAATTCAATACAATAACGCTCGCTGCCATTATTGCCATTCCTGTTATGAGTCCCCAGATTGCGGTGTGCGGTTTTCCCCACTCTCTGGCTGCAGGTAGCAGTTCGTCGAGCGATATAAATACCATAATCCCTGCCACAGCTCCGAAAATCACGCCAAACAGTGTTGGCGACAAAAACGGACGCAATACTAGGTAGCCTATTACTGCCCCTAGTGGCTCTGACAATCCGCTGAGAAACGACCAGCCAAATGCCTTGCGGCGTGAATGTGTGGCGTAGTAAATTGGAATTGCTACTGCTATGCCTTCGGGGATGTTGTGAATGGCAATAGCCCCAGCAATTGCAAAACCAATCTGCGGCTCTTCGAGTGCCGCCATAAAGGTTGCTATCCCTTCGGGAAAGTTGTGTATGCCAATAACTAAAGCGGTCAACAGCCCCATTCGCTTTAATTTTTTGCGGTTATCGGGCATAACCTCCATACTTTCAACCGAACGAATCTCGTGCGGATTATCGACACTTGGCACAAGTTTGTCGATAAGAGCAATAAAAAGCATCCCTCCGAAAAACGAGAGAGTACCGTAAATTTGCGCCATTTTATCGCTATATCCCTCTGAAAGCGATTCAATTGACTTGGGCAATATATCGACAAACGAAACGTAAATCATCACTCCAGCCGAAAGCCCTAGAGCATAGCTCAAAAACTTCTTGTTTGTTCGGCGACTGAGTAGTGCAATAAGCGATCCTATGCCTGTCGCAAGACCAGCTACGGCAGTCAGTATGAGTGCGTATATGACGTTATCGTCCAATTTTCAGTTCTCTATTTGCAACGAAATTTAAACTCAACTGAAGATAACTCCTCGTTAGCCTTAGTGATTTTAGACTTCATATCTTCTTTAAATTCAATAATCTTTTGCTGAATGCCATTATCTCCAGTTCCAATGATTTGAGCGGAAAGTATAGCGGCATTTTTAGCTCCGTCGAGTGCAACAGTAGCAACTGGAATACCAGAAGGCATCTGAAGAATTGAAAGAATCGAATCCCAGCCGTCAATCGAGTTGCTCGATTTTACAGGAACACCAACAACAGGTAGGGGAGTTAGCGCAGCAATAACACCCGGAAGGTGAGCAGCTCCACCCGCACCTGCAATAATAACTTTGATGCCGCGAGTGTGAGCGTTGCGTGCAAAGTCAAGCACCATATCTGGAGTACGGTGAGCCGAAAGAGCGTTAATTTCGAACGGAATTTCCATTTCGTCAAAGAATTTTGCTGCCTCAGACATAACTTTCATATCTGAAGTCGAACCCATAATAATCGATACAATTGGTGACATTTTCTAAATTAAAGATTTTAAATTAACAATTAATAATTGGTTTGTTTTCAAACCAAGCTCTTAACCGTTACTAATTGGTTATACTATATATTTATCTATTTGTTACTCTATTTTTGTGTTAAAATCTGCAAAAAAACAGCTACTTCTGAGGTTAAAATTTTTCAGCGTTTCCGACGGCGACATATATGTCATAGTTTAGCGAAGTGGAGTTGGAACACGACAACGTCTTGATTTCGTGCGTCTTTTCCGCCGTTTCAGTATATAGTTAAGTGATGTGGAAAATCTACA
>CAMTOL010000100.1 GCA_947074135.1 uncultured Rikenellaceae bacterium | reverse complement strand
CTGCACGCCTTTCGACACACGCACCTGAAACGTGCGCGTCTACCAATTCCGCCACTTGGGCATTGGCTTCCACGAATGAAAGTGCTCTCAGACTTCAAGAAAATGAGCGGAAAACGAGACTCGAACTCGCGACCCCAACCTTGGCAAGGTTGTGCTCTACCAACTGAGCTATTTCCGCAAAAATTATATTGCTTAGTACCTAACGCCACTCCTTTGATTGCTCTTAACAAGTAACCGTTTCGGTGTCAAAGCGAATGCAAATATAAGAGCTTTTTTTAATTCTACAAAATTTTTCGAACAAAAATCTTAAAAAAAACTAACCTACCCAAATAAAAATAACCTTACTCTCTTATAATGAGCCAATAAAAAATATAATATTTTTTTCAACTATTCGAAATAAAATCCACTACAAAACAAACTCTATAAATTTGGTATCACTTTTGCTAAGAATCACGTATTGATATAACAAAAAGAACACTATGCAAAAAATTTCAATCAAATATCTCGACAATATGGAGTTCGAAGCCTCATTTGAAGGTAAAAACGAAAAAATCAAACTTGGAGCTCCTATCCAATACGGTGGCAACGGAAACAATGTGGGACCAAAATCACTAATTCTAGCCTCACTAGGCGGATGCACTGCTATGGACGTGATAACGCTAATCAAAAAGAAAAGAATAGATATTGAAACGCTATACATTGATGTCGAAGGCGACCTAACAACTGAAACCCCTCAAGTATTCTCGGAATTCAGAGTATTCTATCACTTCAAAACCCAAAACATTGATGACGAAATCAAACAAAAACTGTTCAAAATCGCTGAACTAAGCCAACAACGATACTGTGGTGTCGCTGCTATGCTACGCAAAATCGCTCCAATTAAATATTCAATCACTGTTAACAATGAGCAAATAAACAGTTAGCTAAACTAAAATCCAACTCCACACAAAACTCTAAACAGTTAAATCAAGTGCTTCGCGAAGTTTTAATAAATTAGGGTTTTTCTCTGCTAGATGCTCTATCCTTTGTCCTATTGTTATTGGGCGCTCAACAATATTCTCCTCCTTAACAACTACTTCAATGGGAAGTCTATAGTTAAATAACTTCTGCATATCTGACTCAAGATCGATTTTAGAGTTAATAATCTCTGACTCCATTATATCGTTGGGCACAAAAACTACAATTCGTTGCAGCTCGATTATGGCCGTTGCAAGAGCCATTGCAGTGCGAGGCTTACCCTTCTGCTCCCACAACGAAACTAACTCACCAAAACGACTTTTAAGAAGACTACAACCCTCCTCCAACGAAAAAGCTGAAGTATTAGCTAGAGGTTGGTCATTTTTTTTTTCGTCCTCGCTCTGATGCGAAGGTGCATTAATTGAAAGACCAAACATCGAACTTCCTCCAATAGGATGTTGCACTGCCGGTTGTGGAGATTGCGGTTGTTGAACTGATGATTGTGGCTGCGGAGTGACAACTGGCTGTTGGACTACTTGCTGCACACTAGGAGCTGAAGATTGAACTGACACTGGAGCAGGAGCAGGAGCATGCTGTGATTGAACAACTTGCTGCGGTTGCGCCTGCGGAGTTGGCTGTTGAGCCACTACTCCACCATCTACCTTAGGTAGCACACTACGGTTAATCGCTGGGGCTGCATTTACAGGTGCAAGCCCAGAGAGTTTCATCAATGTCAATTCGACGTGAAGACGACGTGAAGTGGCTGTTCGATATGTCGCATCGGCTGTCGAAAGCAGATTGACGGCACTAAACAAAAAAGCTATATCGAGCATCGCCGCTTGCGAACCATAACGCTGCGCCAAAGAACCACTAAGCTCTAACAAAGGTAACGTCTGTGGACTCTTCGCAACCAACAAATTGCGCAAATGCTCGGCAAAACCACTCAAAAAATGTTGCCCATCTAAACCTTTTGTCAAAATCGAATCATAAAGCATCAGAAGATCACTATAATTGCCGCTTTGAGCCATCTCAACTGCCATAAAATAGGTATTATAATCCAATGCGCCGACACACTCCGAAACCTCCTCAAAACGAAGCGTAGAACCGCAGAACGACACTACCCTATCGAATGTCGAAAGTGCATCACGCATACCCCCATCCGCCTTTTGAGCTATAATATAGAGCGACTCGTCGTCCGACGTAACACCCTCCTGACCTGCAATATAACGCAAATAATCGACTATATCTTCAACCCTAATTCGCTTGAAATCATAAATCTGACAACGTGAAAGAATTGTTGGCAAAATCTTATGTTTCTCGGTTGTTGCAAGCACAAAAATTGCGTGAGCAGGTGGCTCTTCAAGAGTCTTCAAAAAAGCATTGAACGCTGCTGCCGACAACATATGCACCTCGTCGATAATATAAACGCTATACTTGCCAATCTGGGGCGCAACACGAACCTTATCATTGAGCATACGGATATCATCAACCGAGTTGTTACTCGCTGCGTCCATCTCGTGAATATTAAAACTCCTATCCTTAGCAAAAGCAACGCACGATTCACAAACTCCACAAGCCTCGTGCTCGGACGAAGGATTCAAACAGTTAATCGAACGAGCAAATATACGAGCGCAGGTAGTCTTACCAACCCCACGAGGACCTGTAAAAAGATAGGCGTGAGCCATCTGATTATTGGCAATCGCATTTCTAAGTGTTTCGGTAATATGACGCTGCCCCACCACCGAACGGAATGTTTGTGGTCTATATTTTCGCGCCGATACTATATATTCGCTTACTTCTTGCATCAGGAGTTACTATTAAAGATTATTGACGTGGTAATTTTAGTAGCTTTTCCAGATATATATCTGCGCCACTATCTTGATACCATTTATACTTTTTATATTCATTAAGCATTTTTTCAAAATTGGAGTTTTTTGTATTGGGTAGCCATAACGAGCTTCCAGAGTACCCTCTTGACTTATTCCCCAATGAGTCTGCCGTAAAGATACTACTCTTGCCAACAACTAAGTCGTCAATCTTAACATCTATATCAACCTCACCGAAATATGTCTCAATAAACTGTTTTGTATCGATATAGTATGTAGTGCTGTAACAATACTCATTAAATGATTCAGGATCATACTTCTCAATGCGACACTCTTTCTCTGCAAACAACGCTTTGATTCGCTTCGCAAAGCCCTCAATCTCCTTAGTATTAATTGCGGCATAAGTGAATGTTCTGTCCAAACCATAAAATGCCTTATAAGACTCAATTATTTTGCGACAAAGCGCACCATACGAACCACTCAGCAAATAGGGAACATATTGATCCATCTGCCAACCTTCGCCCGAAGTCGTATGAACCGAACCTATAACATAGTTTACTTTATCTTTCAACTCATAGACAACCTCAATATTGTTCATATAGCAAGCATCGAAAAACAGATACTCCAATCGCACCGGAATATCGTTTGCCAAATCAATAATCTCCATCTCACTCTTTGTATAAGCATTCTCGCCTATTGTCTTTGTGTCCGGAGCCCAACCACTTCCGTGCGACGACATAACAAGTCCATATTGCTCTGCTGGATACCTCTCAACACAAAAGGTCATAATCTCGCCCAAAGTCTTAGTCAACGAAGGATCTTTATCTTTAAATGCCTCTTCAAAACCATCAACAGGCAGCATATCGCCTGCTCCATTAAGCAAAAAGAGCTGGTTTTGAGGTTCATAATTCGAAGCTATTGAGGTTGGAGTTTTGGTATCCATAAAAACCAGTATATTATTGCCATCACACGGTCTAATAATCGATGACATTTGATAGACCTCGTTCCAAATATCTCTATATAAACTATTTACACCCTGACCATAAAAAATCATAGTTTGCCTAGAGAGTATAACAGGGTCTGGTTCAGGTTCAGGAGCTGGATGCGACTCTCTCTTACAACCCAATAAAACCAAAGCAGTAATTAAGACAACAATAGAATTGAATTTTGGTCTAAGTTTCATTTTCACAATAATATATCTAAATCCAGTTTATAAACGTAACAAACAAAGCATAAATGAGCAATGAATACTAATTTTAACTCCCAAAAGTAATCATTTTTTTTTGAATTTAAGTGTCTAATCAACATTGTTAAATAGAAATTAAATACAATTCAAATTATAATAAAAAAAAGAGCAGAACTACTCAAAGTAACTCTGCTCTCAATATACCATAATTATTGTTTTCCTACTTCTCCAACTGTTGCCAAACCAGTGCAGAAGCACCTAACACAGCTGCATTCTTACCATCGATACCAGATGGTAAAATTTTAATCTTATTTTGGAAGTTACGAAGGATATTATTCTCCATCGAACGTTTAGTAGGCTCAAAAATATATTTACCAGCCTTAGCCAATCCACCAAATAGGATAATAGCCTCAGGCGAGGTTATAGTAACCGCATCAGCAAGAGCTTTACCCAATATATTACCTGTGTACTCATAAGCCTCAATAGCAAGTGGGTCGCCATTAAGAGCAGCTTTGGTAATCATCTCAGCAGTTAAATCATTGAAAGCAATGTTACGGAACTCGCTATCTTCTAGGTGATCGGCAAGAAGCTTAAATGCAGTACGTTTAATACCTGTTGCCGAAACATAAGTTTCCAAACAACCCTTACGACCGCAACCGCACTGGCGTTCGCCACCTTCGATAACAACGTGACCTAGCTCGCCCGCAAAACTATCGTGACCATAAATCAACTGACCATTGGCAACAAAACCGCTACCAAGACCTGTACCTAGAGTTACCACAATAAAATCTTTCATACCACGAGCTGCACCATAAACCATCTCACCGATAGCTGCTGCATTAGCATCGTTAGTAATAATGATAGGTACATTAGCATAGTAACGTTTAAACTTATCGACAAATGGGACAATTCCACTCCACGCCAGGTTTGCTGCATACTCAATAGTACCGTTGTAATAGTTACCATTAGGCGCACCAATACCAACACCCATAAATTCATATTCAAAATCCACTTGTTTCAATAAGTTTTGAATACCCATATACAATTCTTCGAGATATTGGTCAAAGTCGGGATATTTTTTTGTCGGGATAACTCCCTCTCCATACATATTACCCTCGCGGTCAACGAGTCCATAGACCGAGTTTGTACCTCCGATATCTACGCCTACTACAAGCTGTTTCATATTTAAATAGTTAAGATTTAATTTTAAACAAATTTACTATATTTTTCTTTATTTCCAAAATATTAGATAACTAATTGCAACTTTTTTGTAACTTCGTGCTAGATTATGAAGCAAATTGAATTCTACTCTCAAATAGTCGAGCAAAGATTCTCTGAATATGAGTATCCTAGTTCGCCAATAGGACTTTACGCTCCTATTGATTACACGCTCAGCGATGGAGGCAAACGTATGCGTCCGTTGTTGTCGCTTTTATCAGCCTCGGTTTTCGAACAAGATTCTAAAAAGGTTATTCACAACTCTATCGATGCAGCTATTGCTGTCGAAATTTTCCATAATTTTACTCTACTACACGACGACATTATGGACTCTGCACCGACACGACGAGGAAGAGATACAGTACATAAAAAATGGGGGCAAAACCCAGCCATTCTCTCTGGCGATGCTATGATGATACTATCTTACGAGGTTTTGTCGCACTCTCCTAAATTTGCAGAGCTATTTCCTATCTTCAACAGAGCTGCAATTGAGGTTTGCGAGGGTCAACAGTATGATATGGAGTTCGAAGAGAGCGAACAAGTTGAACTCGAAGACTATATTAAAATGATTCGCCTCAAAACAGCCTCTTTAATGGCGGCTGCTATAAAAATGGGGGCTGTTGCGGTTGGAGCACCTAGCGACAAATGCGACAGACTCTATAAATATGGAGAGAATCTTGGACTTGCATTCCAGATTCAAGATGATTTTCTAGACTCTTATGGCAATAGCGCCACCTTTGGCAAAAAAATTGGAGGCGACATTGCCGAAGGCAAACAAACTTTTTTGCGTATCACTGCTCTAAAACTTGCAAACGAAAAGCAAAAAAAAATATTGACCTTGAGTCGCAATTTTGATGAGGTTATAGCTGTGTACAACGAGCTAGATATCGCCTCAATTACACAAAAAGAGATAAACAAATATTTCGAACTTGCTGATGATCATCTCGACAGCTTGAACGACAAACAAGTTGCTCCACTTAAAGAGTATAGCGACTACCTACTACATCGCAACAAATAGCATACATTTTACGAAAAGATAAATTTTAGATTTATGTTCAAGACACAATTACAAGCAGCTAGAGAGGGAATAACTACCCCACAAATGATTGAAGTTGCAAAAAAAGAGAATATTGACATTGAGGTAATTAGAGAGTCGATAGCGTCTGGTCACGCTGTAATTCCAGCCAATAGATGCCACCCCGAAGCATCGCCAATGATTATAGGCGAGCAATATACCGTTAAAATCAACGCAAACATAGGAAACTCAGCGCTTGGAAGCGACATTGCCGAAGAGGTCGAAAAAATGGAGTGGGCTGTCAAATGGGGAGCAGATACTGTTATGGACCTTTCGACTGGCAAGGATATTAACGAAACTAGAGAGGCAATTATTAGAGCATCGAAAGTACCAATCGGAACAGTGCCAATGTACCAAACTTTTGAAAAAGCCGATGGCAAGGTCGAGAACCTTACGTGGGAGTTGTTTCGTGATACGTTGGTTTATCAAGCAGAACAGGGTGTTGACTACTTCACAATTCACGCAGGGCTTTTGCAACGACACGTACCGTTGGCACTGGGTCGTGTGACTGGAATTGTATCGAGAGGCGGGTCAATACTTGCCAAATGGATGAGTCACTATAACCAAGAGAATTTTCTATACACTCACTTCGACGAAATATTGGATATCTGCTCAAGCTATGATATCACTATTTCGCTTGGCGATGGACTTCGTCCAGGCTCGATTGCCGATGCCAATGATGCTGCCCAATTTGGAGAGTTAGAAGTACTAGGTGAACTAACCCTAAGAGCTTGGGAGCGAGGAGTTCAGGTTATGATTGAAGGTCCGGGTCACGTTCCGATGAACCTAATTGCCGAAAATATGCGACTACAAAAAGAGCTGTGCCACGGAGCACCATTCTATACGTTAGGTCCATTGGTTACAGACATTGGAGCTGGTTACGACCATATTACTGCTGCTATTGGAGGAGCTATGATAGCTTGGATGGGAACCTCAATGCTCTGCTATGTAACTTGCAAAGAGCACTTAGCACTACCTAATCGTGATGATGTTCGGGAAGGTGTGGTAGCGTTTAAAATTGCGGCTCACGCTGCCGATATAGCCAAAGGAAACAAGGCTGCCATTGCTCGTGACTTAGAGATGAGTAAAGCTCGTTTCGACATGCGCTGGAGAGATCAATTTGAGCTATGCTTTGATGCCGACAGAGCAGACAACATGTACCACGGAACTATTCGCGAAGGCGAAGCTCACTGCACAATGTGAGTCCGTACCTGAAGTGCATTGTAACACACAACACCAAA
>CAMTOL010000099.1 GCA_947074135.1 uncultured Rikenellaceae bacterium | reverse complement strand
AAAAAGAAAGCATACACAATTTATACTATGATATTTAAGAAAAAAAGAGCAAAAACATAAATAATTAAAAGATGAACATAAACTATAATATAGATATTTTAAAGAGACTAAAATTTAAATATAATCATTATCTACACCTGGAACAATGCAAAAGTTCTAAACACAGCGATATTTCTAAATAAAATTGAATAAGAAAAGTTGAGTAAAATATATTTATATCCGCTCACTTTTTCAAAAGATATCGATAATTATAATTGAATTGTAATTATCAAAAACTTATCTTCAATAACTATTCAGAAGAATTATTTACAGGAGCTGATAATCACAATATTATATTCTACTTATCTTGATCTCGAATCTCGACTCTGCGAATTTTACCACTAATTGTCTTTGGTAACTCATCGACAAACTCCACAACTCTAGGATACTTATAAGGAGCCGTAACCTCTTTAACGTGACGTTGCAACTCTTTCTTAAGCAACTCCTTATCATCGTTTTTGTAAGCAGCTCCAAGAACCACAGTTGCCTTAACAACTTGACCTCGAACCTCGTCTGGAACTCCTGTAATGGCGCACTCTACAACTGCAGGGTGAGTCATTAGTGCACTCTCAACCTCAAAAGGTCCAATTCTATATCCCGAACTCTTTATTACATCGTCGGCTCTGCCCACAAACCAATAATAACCATCGTCATCTCGCCAAGCCACATCACCAGTATAATAAATGCCATCGTGCCAAGCTTCGTGGGTCAGCTCTTCAGCTCTATAATACTCTTTAAAAAGCCCCAAATTTTCACCTTTGACAGTGCGAATTATTATCTCTCCTTGCTCTCCATCTTCAGCGCATCTGCCGTCCGGTGTCAACAAGTCAATATTATATTGAGGGTTAGGCACCCCCATACTGCCGGGTTTTGGTTTCATCCAAGGGAAAGTGGCAAGCGTGAGTGTTGTTTCTGTCTGCCCAAAGCCCTCCATCAATCTAATCCCTGTTATCTTCTTAAATGTTTCGTAAACGGAGTGATTAAGTGCCTCTCCAGCCGTTGTACAGTATTTCAGCGAACTTAAATCATATCTCGAGATATCCTCCTTAATCATAAAACGATATATAGTTGGGGGGCAACAGAGCGATGTGATTCGATACTTTTCAATCATTGCTAACATATCAGCAGGTGTAAACTTCTCGTGGTCATAAACAAAGATATTTGCTCCAGCTATCATCTGTCCATACAATTTACCCCAGACTGCCTTTCCCCAGCCAGTATCAGCAATGGTTAGGTGTAGGCTCGACTCATCGACATTATGCCAATAGGAGGCAGTAACAATATGTCCAAGAGGGTATGTAAAATCGTGCGCCACCATTTTGGGATTTCCAGTTGTTCCCGATGTGAAATACATCAGCGAGATATCGCTATTATCGTTCTTCCTTATAGGTCTTTCGAACTGCGCAGCGTTTTCGATGCCAGTTTGGAAATTATCGAAGCCTTCGACATCTTGAGAGTCAATCGAAACTAATTTTTCGACTGAAGGCGAATCTGGCATCGCATCTTTAATGTGCTTCACAATTTCGTCGTCGCCAACCGATACAATCATCTTAATATCTGCTGCTTGGCAACGATAGACTATATCTTTTTTGGTCAGCAAGTGAGTTGCAGGGATAGCCACAGCACCAAGTTTATGAAGTGCAATAATGGAGAACCAGAATTCATATCTGCGTTTTAGAATCAGCATCACCATATCTCCATATCCAATACCAAGACTTGCAAAATAGGAGGCTGTTTTATCGGTTTTTTCTTTTAAGTCGGCATAAGTGAATTGAATAGACTCCCCTTTGTCGTTTGTCCAGAGCAGCGCATTTTTGTTTGGTTCTTTTTCAGCCCAATAATCGACCACATCGTAGCCGAAATTAAAATTAGTTGGCACTGTTATCTTAAGATTTGCTATAAAATCCTCTTGCGAGGTAAATTTTGTCTGTTTTAGGAATCTATCTAACATATCTCTTTTGTCAGGGCAATAATGCCAGTTAACTACATAATTATGGCAAATAATTTCACTGGATTGCCGTCCAAAGCACTAATTGCGTGCGGTAAGAGTGAATCAAAATAGATGCTATCTCCAACATTGAGCACTAACTGTTTACCATGTATTTGGAGCATCAATCTCCCCTCTAACACAAGGTTAAATTCTTGCCCTTTATGTGTATTGAGTATGAGTGGTTTATCGTCTGTTTTAGGTTCAATTGTAACAATAAAAGGGTCAACGATTCTATCTTTGAATCCTGAAGCAAGCGATTCGTAGCTATAAGCAGCTGAGCGTTCTACCGAAACTCCAGTTCCTCGGCGAGTAAGAAAGTAGCTACTCATTCTAGGTTCTTCGCCAAACATTAGCACATCAAGTGCGATATGGTATTTTCTAGCAATAGTTTGCAGTATGGCAACCGAAATATCTTTCGCCCCACTTTCCATATCGAGATATTGTTCGAGCGGAATTTGGCACTCTTCGGCGATTTGTTCTGGCGTCAGCTCCAGAATCTCACGTAGCCCTCTAAGGCGTTCAGCAATCTGTTCAATCTGGTCATTCATAACTATAAGATTTAGAGTATCGTGGTAAAATTAGTAATATTTTTTATAAACACTAATACAATTACGAAAAATTTTATTATAATAAACAAAAAAAGAGGCTCTCCGGGAACGATTGGAGAGCCTCAGTGGTCAGATTTCTAAAATACAACAAATCTTAATCTGATTTATGTTTCAGTGCGGCAACTATGTTGTCTTTTGTGCTGCCGCACTGTTGTTCAAAATTCAATTTCGAAAATTAGTTCGAAGTTGGGTTTTGAGTCAAAGTACCTGGATACGAGTTAATCGCATCTTGAGGAATAAAGTAGATTGTACGGTAGTCAGTTGGTTGAATGATCTCCATAGCATTGTGAGGACCTGGATACATACGGGTAAGGACATCACCGTTACGATATACATCGTAGCTACGTTCTGCTTGGTAAGCCAACTCCAATTGACGCTCTTTGTCGATAAGAGTGTGAGCATTAGTTGCGTTGAGCGAAGAGTAACCTTCGCCTGGAAGTGAACGCTCACGGATTAGGTTCAAGTCAGCCAAAGCCTCGCCATACATACCTTTTTTAGCATAAGCCTCAGCACGGTTCAAATAAATTTCAGCTAGGCGTGAAACAACTGGAGAGTGCAGGTGTGAGGTTTCGCCTTCGAGTGAACATTTCTCGATGTAGAACATAGGGTAAACACGGTTTAACTTCATTTCAAAGTCAAATACACCTTCGTAAACTTTTGCAGATGGTGAGTTATCTGATTTATACGAAATTGAGTAGATCTCTTGAGCTGCATCTACTGGAGTAAGCTTATACTCTACCTCATTTGCATCAACGCAAGTTGCAGAACCGTCAGCATTAATTATTACTTCTCCATCCGAATTAACATTTAGAGCGTATTGAGCATAGTTGAAGTTTGTTTGTTCCCCATTTGCGTTATATACGTCATAGATAAAGCGGAATACCATTTTGTTAGTAGTTTGGTATTGAGGATTGATAAACGCTGCACGAGCATCAACGATTTGGTTTTTGCGCCAGTTGTTGCGTCCAGTTTCGTTTAGCAGGTCGATATATTTAGCACTTGCGTACATTTCACCCCAGCCCATACCGCCGATTACACCATACATACCACCGATACCGTAGTAGTGATCATAACCAGAGAATTCTGAAGCTACACGTTTGATAACGAAGATAGACTCTTTGTTGTTTTCTGGTCTCATTGTATTGTACTTCATAAAGTCTTCACGACCAAGAAGTGAATAACGACCAGAGTTGATTACCTCATTAGCATAGTAGATAGCAGAGTCAGCATAGTTAGTATTAGGGCTATCGTAAGTACCACTCATAAATAGATATACCTTAGATAGAAGTGCATAAGCAGTCTCTTTCGAAGCAAAGGCAGGACCTTTTTTAACTGTCATCAAATCAGCAGCTTTACGCAAGTCACCTGTAGCTTGAGCAAAAGTTTCGCGCACTGTCGAACGATCAGGGAACGATAGGTTAAACATATCCTCTGGAGTACCGTTGATTACAGGTAGTCCACCATTTGGACGATCAGGATTGTCGTAGAATGGGCGACCATAAGCACGTACTAGGTAGAAGTAGTTCAAACCACGAAGGAAGTAACACTCCCCAAGTGAGTTCAAAACCTCTGCTTTAGCTCCATTCTCAGGAATCATATTGATAACGTTCGAAGTTTGAGCAATCGCTTTGTAGCTATTATTCCAGAATGAGTTCAAACGATAGTTGTTTGGAGTACGAGAGTAAGAGATAAACTCATAAAACGCATCGGTAGAAGTACCACGAATCATCATATTATCACCAGCGTACTCGCCGCAACGGTGCATTACATCAGACCACGCTTTCATTTGACCATAAGAACCATTTAGAGTGTATTCCAAAAGAGCTTCTGGTTCTGCTTTAATATCGTCAGATGACATTGACCCCTTAGGAGCACGATCAATGTTACAAGCTGCCAATGATAGGCAAGCTGCTAACGATAAACAATATATTGATATTTTTTTCATTTTCTGTTTAATTTACTTTTTTGATTAGAATGTAAAGTTAACACCCAACATAAATTTACGTGCAGATGGATAAGGAGTTACAGTTACACCTGAGATAACACCGTCGTTTGCAGGAATTTCAGGGTCAACGCCAGAGTAGTTAGTAATAGTGAACAAGTTCTCACCAGAAAGATATACTCTCATATTCTTGATATGCGCTTTTGGAAGAGCAATATTGTAAGCTAGTGTCAAACTACGAAGTTTTAGATAGCTACCATCCTCGATGTAACGAGAAGATGCTTTGTTTGAGTTTGAGCTATTGTTATAGCTTGCAAGTGGGTGAGTAGCGATATCGCCTGGTTTTTCCCAACGGCTCCAACCTTTACCTGAAGATAGTGACATTTGGTTACGGTCAGTGTAAGCACCGTCTGAGTCATATTCTGCACGGCTGTAGTTGTAGATTGTACCACCGATTGAGTAGCCAAATACCGCATCAAGAGATAGGTTTTTCCAAGATAGACCAGTAGAGAAACCACCATAAACGTCTGGAGTAAATTTACCAAGAGTTACCTCGTCAGCTTGAGCGTAAACAGAAGTTTTTTCACGAGAAGTAGTACCATCAGCGTTAGTAACAGTTTTATACCACTCAGGAGCACCAGTTTCAGAGTTTACACCAGCCCATTCGCGGATATACCAAGTGTCAGCATCCATACCCGGTTTAAGCAATTTACCTGCCGAACCTGCAATGCCAGAACCATCGCTAATAATCATTTGATCTCTATCTTTGTAAAGCGATACAACTTTGTTTTTGTTGTGACCGATGTTGAAGTCAAGACTCCAAGTCCAATCTTTAGTGCGAATGATGTCACCACCAATAGCAACCTCGATACCCTTGTTGTTAACCTCACCAACATTTTGCCACAATGAAGTTACACCAGTGATACCAGAAACTGGTACTGCGTAAAGAAGACCGCTTGTGCTTTTGTCATAAATGTCCATATTGAAACGCAAACGACCTTGGAAAGCAGAGAAGTCGATACCCAAGTCAGCAGTGTAAGTAGTTTCCCAAGTCATATCACGGTTACCTACTTGCGAAATCAACGCACCAGGAACGCCATTGTAACTTGCTCCCATACCGATTGTATAGAGGTCAAATTGAGGATATGTTTGATTTGGACGGTTACCTGTCGAACCATACGAAGCACGGATTTTCAATTGGTCAACCCAACTAGCTGTAAACCATTTTTCGCGGTCAATGCTCCAACCCAAACTTACAGAGAAGAAGTTACCATATTTTGCGTTTGTACCAAAGTTCGAAGCACCGTCACGACGGAACGAAACTTGAGCCAAAAGACGGTTGTCATAAGAGTAGTTACCTCTGAAAAGTACAGATTGCATTGCAGACTCTGAAATTGCACCCTTTGTGCGCTCAGGAAGAGCAACGATATCCAAAACATTGAAACCAGGAACAAAACCTGTACCTTGAGCCTCAATATATTTGAAGTGGTAGCTGTTATACTCATAACCCAAAACTGCTGAAACATTATGTTTGTCCCAAGTTTTGTTGAAGTTCAACATTTGGCTAGTGTAAAGACGAGTTGTGTTATCATTTCTCTCGTAGATACGACCTTGTACACCTGAACCACCGTTTGAACGTGGATCTGTGTAAGAGTTACCATTGTAACCGTTCCAAGTATAAGAGTTGATAGAGTTGAATGTCAAATAATCAGTAAAGCGAATATCGAAATCGAAGTTTGCTGCGACATTTTTACTAATTGAAGATGAGTGATTCCACTGCAAGTCATACATATAGTTAGTAGTATTGCTATTAACCCATAGTGGAGAGCGGTGTCCAACTAGTTCGCCATTCTCATCATAAGGGCTATCCCAAGGAAGCATAGAGTACATAGCACCAACTGAACGTTGTTGGTTTTTGATATCTCTTAACGAACCTGTAATTCTTGGTTTGATTGTCAACCATTTGAATGGTTTGTAATCAATTTTGAAAAGAGTAGAGAATTTCTCGTAGTCATAACCCTTAACCGCACCTGTTTCGTTGTAGTAACCAGCAGAGAAGTAAGTCGAGATTTTATCGCCACCACCGCTGATAGAAACGTTGTAATCTTGAGCTACACCAGTTCCAGTTGCCAAATCCCACCAGTCGAAGTTGCTATTACGCAAATCTTCGTTCCAACGAGGGAATTTAATCATCTCTTGGTTTGTGAATGATTTGTAATAGTCATAAAGTTCAGCTCCGTCCATAACGCGAAGATTACCACGGCTAAGCGAAGTAACACCAACTTTAGCAGATACATTAATGTTCAACTCACCAGATTTAGCCGATTTAGTAGTAACGATGATAACACCATTAGAACCTTGCGAACCATAGATTGCAGTCGAAGCAGCATCTTTAAGAACTGTCATATTGTCGATATCCTCTGGATTCAATGTACCTGCACTGTTACCAACGATAACACCGTCAACTACCCAAAGAGGAGCAGTACTACCACTGACAGTGGTTTTACCACGAATCACAATAGTACCACTAGCACCTGGTTGACCAGAACCTGGAGATACAAACACACCAGGAACCTTGCCATTAAGCATATTCTCAACAGCAGGAGTAGTGATGTCTTTAAGTTTGTCAGATTTAATGTTAGTCATCGCACCTGTAAGACTACCTTTACGTTGAACACCATATCCAACCACGATAACTTCTTCAATGCTTTGAGCGTCAGCTTCTAACGCAAAATTAACAACCGAGTTGTCAGAACCAACAGATTTTTCGGTAGTAACCAAACCCGCATAAGAAACCACAAGAATCTTTTGTGTAGCCGATGAAGGGACAGTAATAGTATAATTACCATCAACATCACTAAGAGTAGCTGTTTGCGTACCCTTAGATCGGAAGAGCACACGTCTGAACTCCAGTCACATTCAGAAACCTCGTATGC
>CAMTOL010000098.1 GCA_947074135.1 uncultured Rikenellaceae bacterium | reverse complement strand
CCGACCGAGTAGTCTGCTGCCAACGCAGCTTAGCTGGTAACATAAAAAGTAGTTTTCATGAGCTGTTCACAGCCTGTTCGAGCATTGTCGAAGTTCGACTCTGTTCAAAGTCGCAACTCAGAGTCTTTATTGTAGCAGCTTTTTCGACAATCTTTTGCGACTGCGACTGAGCCACCGCAAAATATGGCAAAAGAGCTACAAATATTAGAATTAGTCTTTTCATTGTTTAATCATCAAAAAAACACCTAAAATAATAAGAGTAACACCTATCCAACGCACCAGTGGCACTGTTTCTTGAAAGATAAAGACAGCAGCCAACATAGCAAAAACGTAGCTCAAACTCACAAGCGGATAGGCAACACTAAGAGGAAAGTGTTTAATAATATGTAACCAAAGTATTGAAGCTCCGATAAACAGTAGCCCCGAAGTAGCAAATTTCCAGTTTATAAGCAATTCACCAAAATATTTTCTCGAAAAACTAAAAACCGACAGATTCACAAGCGACAATTTCAGAAATATCTGAGCAGCAGCAAGCAACAGAGCTTGGATTGAAGATAGGAGAATGAGTTTTAGCATCGTTGCAAAAGAATTAGTGAATAGTCCTCGCCTTTATAGTGGTTAACAAAGAGCATAGTTTGATGTTCTCGCTCACTCATTTTGCAGGTTGCAGCATAGAGTCCAAAAGCCGAAGCAGTAAAATACTCGCCGCAAACATCTTTAAAAGTATAAAAGGAGGTTGATTGATTCGAATATTTTGCAATAATTGCATCGTATAAAGAGTCACTTTGTTTATCGCCACTCACGCCACTCATCACTGCATCTACATTGTATTTTTCGCAATATGAAGCTATATCACAGGGGTTATGTAGTATCTCTACACTCTTTATTTCGCAAAGCGCATTACCACCATTCTGCTTAGTTAACAGAAATGATGTACTACCCTCCGAAGCAAAGGCGTTATCTCGCCAAAAGTCAACTTTTTGGAGCATTTTGTGGTAATCTGGTGTTAGTTCGTCGTGACCACCAACAAGTGCACTATCAATTTTGCCTAGTTTAAAAAGCAGGTAGGCATCGAGCAGTGCGCTTTCGAACGACACACCACGATGCACATAAGTATTGTTATATCCGTGACACTTTAGCAGCAGTGCAATTTGCGAACTTACAGTATTGTGTGTCGATTGGATAAAGTGGGTTGGTTGCAGGAACTGTTCGCCGCTACGCACCATTGCGTCGAGGAATTTTTCAGTATTCTCGACACACCCAAGCCCCGTACCTGAGATCACTGCATCAGGAACTTCAATGCCCCCTTTTCGCAGTGCATCTTTCGAAGTCGCTATGGCACGTTTAATAATTGGTGACATACGGCGTGCAGCCATTGGGGCTATCCACTCCTTAAAATCGGGGTCAACGGCTCTAACATACTCCCTAGCCGAATATTGTTTAGGGTCTGAAAGCCACTCTTCGCACATTGGTTGTTGCGCCGAGATATGTGAGGCGGCAGTTATATACATTTCGAGAATATTATTGATGAGTTATTTCCCCCAAATCCAAATGAGTTCGACATAACGCTATCAATTTTCACGTCACGAAGCAGTTCGGTTACAATGTTAACACGAGGTTGCATAAATTCGCCTCGATGGTTGAGTGTTTGGGGAATAAAATTATTGCGCATAGCTAAAATCGAAACGACAGCTTCGACACCTCCAGCAGCACTAGTGGTATGTCCTGTATGCGCTTTGGTTGAGCTTATTGGGGGCGGTATTGCGCCAAAAACGTTGATAATAGCGGCCAACTCCGACTCGTCGTTATTGGGCGTTGCTGTTCCGTGCGCGTTGATATAGTCAATCTCAGCAGCTTTTAATCCGGCTTCGTCTAGTGCCTCCTGCATAGCAAGTGTAGCACCTCTACCATCAGGTGATGAAGCGGTTTGGTGGTATGCATCACAAGCATTACCATAACCCGCAACTTTACACAACGCCTCCGCACCTCTATCTTTCGCCTCGTTTTCACGCTCCAACACCAAATATGCAGCTCCTTCGCCGAGGTTTAACCCTTTGCGACTATCGCAAAACGGACGACAAGGTTCGTTATCGAGAATCATCAGTGTATTGAAACCGTTGAGGTGAAATCTAGTCAAGCATTCGCTACCTCCCACTACAACTATATCAGCCAAGTTGCACTTAATCATATTTGCGCCAAGTATCATTGCGTTAGTTGCAGATGAACAAGCAGTTGAGGTTGTTGTAATGGAATCGAAATCGAGGCAGTTCTCGGCAATTTGGTTAGTACAGCTACCGCAGTCGTGTGCCGATATATAGGCAGAGTGGTCGTTACCCTCTAGGAAGTCGAGATAAAAATTCTCGCTTTTTTCCATACCCCCAACAGTAGTTCCCGAAATAAAGGCAACTCGACGACCATCTTTGTCCACAAGTCGCGCCATCGAGAGTGCTTCGCTAAGAGCCACAATGCCGAGCAGTGTAGTACGAGTAATTACGGCACTCTGCTCAATACCACAGAGTTCCATAAGCTCTTCATCCGAGAGTTGCACTTCGCCACAAGGCAAGTCGTGCGATGTTTTAAGGTATTTAAGTTTACCCACGCCCATTCGTCCACAGAGCAACGAGTCGAGAGTTTCGTTCACTCCAACACCAATCGGGGATATTATCCCCATACCAGTTACAACGATATCGTTCACTTAGATACTATTTTTTATTTGCTTCGATAAATTTTGCAATTCCTTCAACTGACGAGAATATTTCACGACCTTGTTTTGGGTCAGAAAGTTTGATGCCGTAGTTCTTCTCTAGTAGCACGATAAGTTCAAGTGCGTCTATTGAGTCGAGTCCGAGTCCGTCACCGAACAGAGGTGCTTGAGCATCTATATCGTCAGGGGTCATACCTTCGAGGTTAAGGACTTCGATAATTTCGTTTTTTAATTTAAGAATTAGCTCTTCCATTTTCTAGTAGTTTAATTATGTTATCGTTATTAAATTCTTGATTTTCTTCATTTTCGTTAGCTTCGATCATTAGCATTAGCACCTCTTTACGGTTGGTGCTGTAATCTATCGATGCGCAGAGCAGTGATTTTGTTGGGGTATATCTAAATATTTGTTCTACTTTGGTTTGCAGGTCGGCAACGTTTTCGTTTCTGGCTACGAACATAGTATTTTCGCCGCGAAGTTTGAATGCGATTGCAATCTCTCCCATTACGATATTTGCTAGTGTATAGACAAATATTGAGGGGCTAGGAAAGTAGTTATCGACGTTTTGAATTGTTTGTTGAAACTCAATGTCGCAGTCGATTGATGATGAGTTACAGCAAAAAATCATAGCATATTGTTCGGAGTTTTCTCTTGAATCGACTGACGAGCATCCAAAGATTTTGGCAGCAGCTAGATATCCAAGTTTTGAGAGTTTATCCATTTTGAAGAATTTAGGGTACGACAGACCGAGTTGCCTGTAAGTGGCAACTAGATCACTACCGTCAAGGTATGCACTTCCTATAATTCTAAGTTTTTCCAAAAAAAATCTAAAATAAAAATCAATCAAAAAATACGTCATCGAGTACGCAGTACTCGTCAAAAGTTTTTGGTTTTCCCTTTTTCCAAAAAGGGAAAGGATAACAAAATCAAAAAACCATCGAATTTTGGGGTTTGTCGAGAATCGACAAATAGAAAATTGCTTGCAATTATCCGACAAACCCCAAAATTATACTTTGCTTCGCCTCAAAAGTCTTACAAACCCTTCGAGTTTGCGTTTTGGGTGCTTTTGCTTGTTATAGCTTTGGGGATTGGTCAGAAATTCTTCGAATTTCTTATTGGGCGTTTTGCCCAATCCCCAAACTTTATGATTTATTGTATCTGCTCTACTTTACCTTTTGTGAACAAAAGGTAAAACCAAGAAACTTTGAAAAA
The DNA here is from genome assembly GCA_947074135.1 of uncultured Rikenellaceae bacterium. Taxonomy (GTDB): domain Bacteria; phylum Bacteroidota; class Bacteroidia; order Bacteroidales; family Rikenellaceae; genus Mucinivorans. The sequence continues at coordinate 3,621 of CAMTOL010000098.1, read as the reverse complement.
ACTTCGTTTTTTCCACTTGTGCTAAATCATTCTTTTTAAAGTTTACCGACCACTAGCGCAGCGTTGCAGCCGCCAAAGCCCGAAATAGTCTTCAAAAAAGCCTTAGTATCAACTCTCTGCCTCTCACTCACGACATTCAACTCCCCCTCAACTCCCAGATTCTCAAAACCCAAACTAGCAGGTAACTCCCCCCTATCCAACAACTCACTCCCCACAATCGTCTCCAACAACCCTGCAGCACCCAACGTATGCCCAAAATAGCCCTTCAAACTAAACACCGGCAACTGCTCAATTCCAGCTCTCTGCAACGCAATTGCCTCCATACCATCATTATATGGCGTAGCCGTACCGTGTGCAACCACATATCCTACTCCACCAATATCACACCTACCAATAGCTCCAAATAGTCCCTCGGCAGTGCGTGATGGTGCAGAAATATGGTTCGAATCATTGCTTATTGCACCACTTTTAATACACTTCACACCACTTTGCAGGTTATCCAACTCTTCGACTCCCAGTATCATTGTCGCCGCAGCCTCGCCAAGGTTCAACCCTACTCTATCCCTATCAAACGGTTTACACCTCTGCTCTGAAAGCGCTTTGAACGACTGAAAACCCGAAACTACAAATTTAGTAACTAAATCGCAACCTACAACAACTGCGTGGCTACAAATCGCATCTTTGAGGTAACGTTCGGCAGTAATGAGTGCCGACACTCCTGAAATACAGGCATTTGAAACAACTACTGGAGTGTTTCTGTTGCCAAAGTGAACAGCTATCTTCTCGGCAGACCTCCACAGCATTAAATCTTCACTACTAGCCTCATTGTCACTCTCTAACAACTCGATATTACCTTTTGTTGTCGAGAGAAAAAACATAACATCGTTGCTACTTAAATCGAGTTTACTTGTTTGGTTAGCTTCAGTAATTGAGGCAATTGCGAGTTTCTCGAATCGTGTATGGTTCTGGTCAGCGGCATATAGGTTTTTATCGAGCATAGCGGCGCAGAGCGGTTCGCACGAGGAGAAACCTTCGACGTTTTCCACTCCGCTGCGACCATTCAAAACGTTATCGACCACTTCGGCAGTCGTACTACCAAGCGGCGAAACGATATTACTGGCTATCTCATAAGCTACTCTCATCTATAAAATTTCTCTAAAGAGAATCTAAAAACACAATTTCATACGTCATCGAGTACATAGTACTCGCCAAAAGTTTTTGGTCTAAACAGTCACCCTTATTTTACTCTACTTCAGGTTTTTGGTTTTCCACTGTTCATAGAACTCAGGAGAGATCCACTGCAACTGATAATCCTTGTCCAAAAACACCTGAACACTTCGCCCAGTTGTAACCAATCCTCCGTCCTTTAACGAATAAATCTTATAATCAAAAACCAACTTCGCCGACTCAACCTCCACATACTCAATCTCTACTCTCATCGAATCGCCATAAATCAATGGTCGCTTATAACCAAAATTCAAATCGACCAGCGGAGCATAATACCCACACCCAACCATAAACAAATAACCAAGTCCGTACTTGCGCCCAAACTCCTCACGAGCCTCCTCGAAATACTGAGCATAACTGCCGTGCCACACAATACCCATCGAGTCAACCTCGCTAAAACGAACAGGAATTTCGATTTCTGCCTTTAATTTTTTCATCCTTCAAGTGCTATTTTCATTTGACAACGTGCCACCTCAACTCCATCGACACAAACAGAAGCATTGACAAGAGTCATCGCAAAAACTTCGCTCAACACCTCGATAGTCGTTGTTAGTTCTTCGCCTGCAACTATATCTCTATCGGCGGTAAAATCTTTTATTGCTCCAATAAATCCGAGTTTAATGTCGCCACCACTACTTAGATTTTTATATCCAATTCTTGCGGCGCAGCTCTGCGCTATATTTTCAAGGATGCCGTATTGGCTAAAAACGCCGTTACGACAAAATAGGTTATCGTCCAGAACATTGAGCGATGTTTTGGAAACGATATCATTATATTCAATCAGTTTATCGACCATTACAAATGGACGACGTTGAGGAATAAGCTCCAGTATATCAATATCGCAAGGTTGCCTCATCTAAAATCAAAATAAAAAAATCAATCAAAAAGAATCAAAACTCAAAAAGTCAAAAATCATCAGAAACGAAGTTTCCATAAAGTTTTTTGGTTCTTTTGTGAACTACTACTGATGCGTATATTTTTTTTCCGGACTATCTTTGCTGGTCAAGTCCACAATGACAGCTCTAATTGTTTTTATTGGCTGTAACTAAAAATATCAATACCTCAGCAGCTCCCACAACGGACCTTTACGCCCACGCTCTCGCAACTTCTCCATCAGTGGCGACGGCTCACTATCCGCAAAAACCCACTTACCGCCACTAGCCTCCGCCATACTCTTTATCGACTCTATATCAATTGCTTTCGACACATAGTAAATCGGATTAATCAATTCATCTTCGTTATCGAACAGCCCCTCTGCCAACGAAATCTCGCTCAATCGTGTCTTAGGATAGACCCTCATACCAACATAAGGGAAGAAGACCGAGTGATGTATGCGTTTCGAATTTTCGAACCCCTCTTTAAGTGTCTGCTCCGTTTCGCCATACCCTCCAAGAATAAGGAAATGGGCATAAAAAATATTTAAGTCGTAACAATATCTACTAACTCTCTCCACATCTTCGAAAGTGAACGGCTTACCATAGTTCTTGAGTTGTGTATCGCTAAACGATTCGGTTCCAAACTCAATATGGGTCAATCCCGAACGTTTAAACAACTCCAAATCCTCATAAGTAAGGTTATAAGGTGCAAAGTAAGCCATCCAACTAACTTTAATACCGCTATCTATGATTTTTTGCGCCAACTCTCTATTATAGCGATTATCTATATTAAAAATCGAGTCAGTAAAGAATATATACTTAATTCCACCCTCTACCATTCGTCTAATATTCTCGACTACCACATCTACATCGAGTGTTCGAACCTTTGTACCTTCAATTATCGGATAACTACAATAAATACACCTCAAAGGACAGCCACGTTTGGTTTGAAGCCCAATCATACCACCTTTTGCCCAGTAATATTCGACCAATTTTTCGTCGAGCGACAACTTAATTGCACTCACAAAATTTGTTCTATTATTTTCTCGCTCACTAGTAACCAACCCCTCAATCTCACTCACATCTTGGACACTATCAAGCTTCGAAATCAACTCAACAATAGCCTGTTCGCCTTCGGAGTAGATTCCATAGTCAGGCTTTATGGTATCGAAAATCAGTCGAGGAAAAATCGAGAAACCAGCCCCACCAACAATCACAGTTGCAGAACTTGAACGACGAATCATCTCCACAATCTGGGCATACCACTTCAAAAAGCTATTTTGCGTAAATATATTTACGTCATCAACATTGCGAAGCGACACTCCAACATAACGATATCCACCCTCACGGAGCATAGCCTCAAACTCCTCGACAGAACCGATATTAAAGTCAAAAAGCTCGACCTCATACCCTTCTAGATGATTCTCAATATATGTTTGCAAATAGGAGATTCCAAGAGGATATTTCCCTGCCTGTAATAGCTATGACTGCTGAGCCACAAAGTACGCTGGCAATGCAG
>CAMTOL010000097.1 GCA_947074135.1 uncultured Rikenellaceae bacterium | reverse complement strand
TCCTTTTTCACTAAAATCGCGCAGCCTATTTTTCTACTATAATCACTAACTAGATCATCATTACTACTATTTCTAAGATAATAGATAATCATAAAATCACCTATTCCCCCTGCAAACAGAACTGTTGCTGCTACTATAAAATCTATACTTTGTATAAAGAAGCCCACAAAAATAAGCAAAAAAGCCCAAATTGATGGTGCAATTGCAAATTTCCTATACTGTTTTACTGTCATAGGTTCAGAACAGTGGCAATAAAACGCTCCATAACGCCACAATACTCCAAATTTAATACTTTTCCAGCCATTATCACAATACTTAACCGCAACTAAACCGTGAGTAAGTTCGTGAAGTACAGAACCTATCATAAGATAAAGAGCAAAGAGAAGAAAGTTTATATGTCCTATTTCGCCAAAAATAGCATTAAAAGTTAATATCACACTTGCCATAAGAACAACAACTAGAGGAATTGCCAACAAGTTCAACTTTGTCGCTGTAATTCTCATATCTTTGACTTCGTATTTCGTTTCGTCAATTATCATATAGTGTTTTTTTACTCTTCTTCGTAGGCTTTAACGATTTTACTAACAATTGGGTGGCGCATAATGTCACGAGCTTCGAAATGAATGACCGAAATACCCTTAATCTTATCCAAGTGCTTAATCGCAAACTCTAGTCCAGACTTTTGCGATGGCGGCAGGTCAACTTGCGTCATATCGCCAGTAATTAGGAACTTAGCGTTACGTCCCATACGAGTTAAGAACATCTTTAACTGCTCTTTGGTGGTATTTTGGGCCTCATCGAGTATCACAACCGCATTGTCGAGCGTTCGACCACGCATATAAGCCAATGGAGCAATCTGAACAATACCCTCGTCTATATACTCATTGAGTTTAGAGCGAGGCATCATATCGCCCAGCGCATCGTACAACGGTTGCAAGTATGGATCTAATTTATCTTTCATATCACCGGGCAGAAAACCAAGTTTTTCACCCGCCTCGACAGCAGGACGGGTCAATATTATCTTCTTGACCTCTCGATTCTTGAGCGCACGAACAGCGAGCGCAATAGCAGTATAAGTCTTTCCGCTACCAGCAGGTCCGATAGCAAAAATCATATCGTCGTTCTCGAAATCCTTAACTAACTGTTTTTGGGCAGGAGTACAAGCCTTTACAGGCACTCCGTTGTTACCAAAAACTATTAACCCCTCAATTGTCTGCTTATCTATTTTAGTACTACTCGATTCATCATCACTCTTTGTTTTTGCTTTAGCCTTGAGCGGACTTTCGTCAGTAAGCGAGTCGATGATTTTAGGCGACAAATGTCCATATCTCGAGAAATAGTTAACTATCTCACCTAGTTTTAGTTCATAAGCGTCCATCTGCTCTTCGGTTCCGACTAATTTAATTGCCGAACCACGAACTACAACTTTAAGCAGTGGAAATTTAGAGTTGATGTAGTTGATATTTGCTCCCTTTGCGCCGAAAAAGTCGTGCAACGAAACAACGTCAGGTTTAATTATTCGTTCCAAATGTATTGATAAAATGTATTTTAATGGTAAAATGATAAAAAACTTGCTCCAAATTTACTAATAATTTACATTAAAACACTTAAAAATTATCTATTAATTTCACAGTTCTCTATATTCTTTATGTTCGTGGTTAGAAAATAGGTATTGATTATTAAGGGGGGGGGAGTTTATTATTTTTCATTAAGTACTTATACAAAAAGATTTGCCAAAAGCGGATGGGGTTAGTTCCGCTTATGGCAAATCGGCAGGGTTATTTTTGCGTCAGTTACTTTTCACTAGTGATTTCGAAACATCAGTCACTCACACTACTTTTTAATATCTATTGTCGTACTAAAAATATCTTTAGAGTAAATAGGCCAACTCATAGATGCCTCAGCCACAGTCCACTTAAATATCTTCAGTTGCGCACCAACTCCAGCACCAACTTCAAATTTACCATTGGCAAACATCGAGAGTGTGGAAAGGTTTTCAGTTTTCAGTCCAACTTCAGCTACCAGTTTCGGGTCAAGATAGCCTTTGAGAATATTTATACCATATATTCCTGCGCTCACAGTTGGATACACGCCAACACTACCCTTTAAAGAGACCTGACCAGTTAGTTTAGGAGTGTACCATTGGAAATGTGGCTCTCTATGCTCTCTGATATCACGCCAAGAACCACTTTCCCAACGTTTACCTACTTTTTCGAGTGCCGAGAACTCGAATCCTGTTTCAAATTTAGCAGAAGCGTTCATACTGACTTTAGTTACTAGGTCTAGGTGAGGTCTAATATTAACGACAACTGGTACAACACTTATAAAGAAGACTTTATAGAAGTTTTTCCCTGCAAGTTCTTTTTGGATATTTACCAAATCTCCACTTGCTTCGGCTTTGATATAGAAAGGTATTTTTATATCTGCTTCTGCTTTAGCATAGGCTTCGAAGTATTTAAGTTTAAACCATCTAATTTTGAGATTTATACCTACACCAGCACCTAGCACCAATTTACCATCTTCAATTCCTATCTCTATTTTGTCGTTAAAAGTAGGATTGATACTAAAGTTAAGTTTAGGGATATTGAGTCCAACCCACACGTCAAGTTTAGTAGGCGAGAGTTGATCAACGACAACAATTTCGCCGTTTTCGTCTTCATATCCAACAATAGCAGGGTGCAGTTTGCCTTCGTTGTCGAGGAATGGCAGGGTACGCATCTCCATTTGGTCTTGAAACGTAAGTGCAGCCTTAGTCGCAAACGAGTTAGCTTTCTCTGTATCCACATAGTCACTATCATCTAAATCGGCATCAAGAGCGGCAAACACTTCGTCGAGTCCCACTTTTTCGATATTTAGGATATAATAAAGCGCTTCGTTTTCTTCGTCATAAGCATTTTGCACATCAGTTATTCTAGCATTTAGTACGGAGAAAGGCGAGAAGTGAAATATTGCTATTTCGCCCTCTATGGGGTGTTCTCCAATATTTTCAAGAAAGTCTGCATAGATAGCTATAAGGGTAGTATCAGCATCTATGATATAGAAATCATCATATTGTTTGGATTTAGTTTTAGGTCTTACTTTATCGTAACTATAGACATCAACAAGGCTTGTGTCGATAACACAGTTAAATCCATTGCCTGATACTTTGTAGTATTTATCGTCATCAAGTTCCAATTCGGGGAAGTCTTCGAAGATATCCTCTTCCGGTTCCACTTTTTTACAAGATGTGAATACTATTAATACGGTTGTTACGAATAATAGTAATAGAGTTTGGGGGTTGGATTGGTTTGTCATATTACTTTAGTTTATAATTATTAAGATGATATATTATACCAATAATTGTGAATTATCTATGGTTGACAATTGAGGATTGGGTAGGTTGCACCTTTTTCCACATACCAACTGTTTGAGCTGGAGTGTTAAGAGTAGTAACAAACTCGTTTGCTTTCATATTTGCATCGCTATCGTATGCCTCATTAGTTGCTGCAACAGTGCCACTGCCGCCGACATCTTTATTGCAGCTAACCGAGTCTGAGAATGAACAGTTAGTTACTTCCCCAAAGTTAGTTCCTACCACGCCGCCGAAATACTCTAAAACGCTAATAGAACCATTAATTGATAAGTTGAGAACCTTCCCTCCAGAACCAATACACCCACAAACCTTGGTCAGGCACGCTTGCAATAAGAAATACAGACTCAATTTAAACCTCAATCACCTTAACAGTAGGCGACTCGTAATTACTGCTGTTCGTTTTTATTACTACGTATTATTAAAGATATGTAATCATTAATAATCTCGAATTATTCACTCATACAAAGTTAAGTACAATAAAGAATAATTGAAACAAAAAATAGGTGTATAAAAAGAGGACATTTTGCAAGGATAAGTGGACAAGAGGCGGACATCACACAAAAAACATCTGAATTTTCTACATTATCAAAAATTTGATACAATATTTGTATATCAAAATAAATAAAACCATCTCGCAAAAAGAAATACTATTAATTTGACTAAACAGATACCTATTGCGCAATATCACTTAGTGATTTTAATAAAATAATTTTGACCGTTATATATTGAAATTCAAAAAAAATTATTACCTTTGCACCTCGCAAAAAATATAGTATCAACCAAAAAACATTATTACACAGTGGATTCACTAAGTTACAAAACAGTTTCGGCCAACGCCGCTACCGTAACCAAAAACTGGTACGTTATCGACGCTACAGATGCTGTACTTGGCCGCCTTAGCACACAGGTTGCTAAAATCTTGCGTGGCAAGAACAAACCAAACTACACACCTCACGTAGATTGTGGTGACAACGTTATTATCATCAACGCTGACAAAGTTCGCTTGACTGGTAAAAAAATGACTGACAAACAGTATGTACGTCACACAGACTACCCTGGAGGACAACGTCTTACAACTCCTAAAGAGTACTTGGCTAAAAAGCCTGAATTCTTGGTAGAGCACGCCATTAAAGGTATGCTTCCTAAAACTAAACTAGGTGCTGCGATTTTCCGCAACTTGTATGTTTATACAACTGCAGAACACCCACACACAGCACAACAACCAGTTGAATTGAAATTAAACGAACTTAAATAGTATTAAATGAGTCAAGTTATTAATGCAGTAGGGCGTCGCAAAAGCGCAGTCGCTCGTGTTTACCTAAAGCAAGGTAACGGTGCAATCAAAATCAATAATCGCACAATTGAGGAGTATTTTCCTCTTGAAATTTTGCAGTATGTAGTTCGCCAACCATTTGGTGTAACTTCTACTGAAGGAACTTATGACATTACAATCAACTTAACAGGTGGTGGTATCAAAGGTCAAGCAGAAGCTGCTCGTCTTGGTATTTCACGTTGTTTGATTGAGGCTAACGAAGAACTACGCGGAGCACTTAAAAAAGCTGGATTCCTTACTCGCGACTCACGTGTTGTTGAGCGTAAGAAACCAGGTCGTCCAGGTGCACGTAAACGTTTCCAATTCTCAAAACGTTAATCATACTACTTATATATCTGCACAGTTTGGAGAGAAAATTTTGTGGACTATTTCAAGGGGAGCTTAATTAATAAATATTTTTTGCGTAAACAAGCTCGAAATACTACCAACATCATTGTCCGAACTGCGATACAATAATCTTTTAAGACTGCGACTTTTACAAGCACACTACCTAAAAGATTGATTAAAGAGTTTTTCAAAAACCAAAGAAAAAAGAATTTAAAAAAATGGCAAATAAAACATCATTTGAACAATTGTTGGAGGCTGGCGTACACTTCGGTCACCTCAAACGCAAGTGGAACCCTAAAATGGCTCCGTATATCTTTATGGAGAAAAATGGTATCCACATCATAGACTTGCACAAAACTGCAATTATGGTTGATACAGCAGCTGACGCGCTGCGCCAAATCGCTCGTTCAGGACGCAAAATCTTGTTTGTTTCTACTAAAAAACAAGCTAAAGAGGTTGTAGCCGAAAGAGCAGGAGCAGTAGCTATGCCCTTCGTTACAGAGCGTTGGGCTGGTGGTATGCTTACTAACTTCCCTACTATCCGTAAAGCTATCAAAAAGATGGCTTCAATCGATAAAATGGCCGCTGATGGCACTTTCGATAACTTCTCTAAACGTGAAAAACTTCAAATTAGCCGTTCACGTGCTAAATTGGAGAAAAACTTGGGCTCTATCGCAGATTTGACTCGCCTGCCAGCAGCTCTATTCGTTATTGACGTTCAGAAAGAACACAATGCTGTTAAAGAGGCAAAACGTTTGGGTATTCCAGTATTTGCTATGGTAGATACTTGTTGCGATCCAACTCCTATTGATTTTATTATTCCTGCTAACGATGATGCAAGTAGCTCAATCGATGCTATCTTGAAAGTTGTTACTGACGCAATTGCTGAAGGTTTGTCAGAGCGCAAACTTGAAAAAGCTAACGAAGAGGCTGCATCTGAATCGGCTGCTGAGGTAGCTGCTGAAGGTGGTGCTGCAAAACGCACTCGTTCTCGCAAAGCTGTTGCTGAAAAAGTAGAGAAAATCGAAAAAGAGGTTGAAGCAATCGTTGCCGAAACTGAAGAAGTAGTTGAAAAAGCAGCTGAGGCTGTTGCTAAAAAAGTTGAAGAGGTAGTTGAAACTATCGAAGCATAACTTTTTGCCAACTAATAAAAATCAACAAAAATTAACAATAAATGTTTTTACTGTTAGTGGCACTCAATTTGGAGATGTCACAACAGTAAAAACTAAAACAATATAGTGCAAAACAATGGAAATTAAAGCAGCAGACGTAGCAAAACTACGCAAAATGACAGGTGCAGGTATGATGGACTGCAAAAACGCATTGACTGAAGCTAATGGTGATTTCGAGCGCGCTCAAGAGATTATCCGCGAAAAAGGTAAACTTATCGCTGCAAAACGCTCTGACCGCACAGCTTCTGAAGGTGTTGTAGTATCTCAAATCGTTGGAAATAAAGGCTATATGCTTTGTTTGGCTTGTGAAACTGACTTCGTTGCTAAAGGTGACGAGTTTGGTGCAGCTGCAAAAGCATTCTTGGCTGAAGCTGTTGCAATGGACGCAGCAGATGTAGAGGCTTTGACTGCTAAAATTGGTGAAAAAGCAACAGAACTTTCAGGTAAAACTGGCGAAAAAGTAGAGGTTGCACACTACTCTCGTATCGAGGCTCCTATGTGTATTTCATATATCCATATGAACAACAAACTAGGTACTTTGATTGGTTTCGACAAAACAATTGACGAACAAGTTGCTAAAGACGTTGCTATGCAAGCTGCAGCGATGGCTCCAGTTTCAATCTCAGAAAATGATTGTCCTAAAGAGGTTATCGAAACTGAGCACAAAATTGGTATGGAACAAGCTCGTCAAGAGGGCAAACCAGAGCAAATGCTTGAGATGATTGCAAATGGTAAGGTTAAGAAATTCTTGTCAGAGAATACTCTAGTAAACCAAGCTTTGGTAAAAGACAACAAAAAGACTGTTGCAACTTACCTAGCAGAAAACGGTGGTGCAAACGTAGTTGCTTACAAACGCTTCTCGTTGAACGACTAATTTCAGCTTAAAACAGAGAGATTTAAGATATCTCAATTATAAAAATGAGTGACTCAGACAGGTTCTAAGTCACTCATTTTGTATGTTGTTGTATTATGCAGTATTGCAAAGAACGCTATGCACTCATCAGTTTTAATATTATATCAAATCAAAATACAAAGTTAAGTCCTGCCATTGCGTTTGCACCGGGCATTGGAAAACCTGCATTAATCTCATACTTTTGGTTCAGTAAGTTTTCGCCACGAACAAAAATTTCGAGCCATTTTGTCGCTCTGAAACCTCCTCTAAGACTCCACAATACAAAATTTTCTTTCACTTGAACGTCGGCAGCAACAGATGTATAGAGTCCTGCAATATACTGAACCCCAGTCGATGCTCTCCAACGGTGTTTCGTAAATTCAAGACCTAGAAATAACTTTTGATCTGTTGCACAAACAATTAGGTTAATCATCTTTAGATTGCTGTTATTTGCATCCCGGTTAATTACACTTCAGA
>CAMTOL010000096.1 GCA_947074135.1 uncultured Rikenellaceae bacterium | reverse complement strand
CCCCAAAACCCCAAAACCCCAAAACCCCTAAAATACAAATGTGGCGGAATACGAAATGATACAAATCTATGAATGCAGTTTAGCGTATGAATAAAACACAAAGATGCCTCACTCTCATGTAAGGTTAATGAATTAGCGATTATACGTTAGCGTATTTAGTGCAGGCCTTGGTTCCTTCAGTCAAAGCGTGCTTGGCAAGTTCTCCAGGAAGAAGTAGTCTAACAGCAGTTTGGATTTCCCGTGAGCTTAGAGTCCTCTTCTTGTTGTAGCGGACAAGTCTTGAAGCTTCAAGAGCAGTTCTCTCGAAGGACGAAGTTGCAACAGAAGAACGAGCATTAATGACAGCGGTTATAGATGCTGTTATTGCGCTTATATGCTCTGAACACACCAAAACATTCACAACTGTTAATCCTCAATAAACATAGCTTTATGGAATATCTACCAGCAATTATAAGTGCTTTAGGCACAATCATAGCAGCTTGGTTTGCTTATAATCAGTATGCAAAAAACAAATTGACTGATGTTAAAATTGAGAAGTGGAAACAAGATGAAGAAAATAGATCACTAAAAAAGGTTGGTGATTTAGCTGTAATCTATGGAGAATTATGGGAGCTACTCCACACATTGAGAGCTGATAGGGTGTATTTAATACAGCCTCACCCTTTGGTTAATCATCAATTCATAAGTATATCCCTTGAAGTGAAACGCAAAGGAGTTAGCGCAATGAAAGATAGCATTCAAGCTATGCCAATGGGTGAAGTTGCTTTTTTCGTTAAGCAATTGGCAACAGAGGATTGGCAGTTTTACACTGACATTGATACTAATGTGGTCGATAAAAAAGCTAAGGCTATTATGAACATTCACGGCACTGAGGCTGTTGCAATTCGTAAACTTGTGAATCATCGTAACGAATGGGTTGGCTCTCTATTCGTGGAGAGTGCCAATGAACAACTCTTTTTGTGTGAGAACTTAGAACAAATAACAGCTGAGGCTGCAAACTCAATTCAATTTATTTTACCACCATTAACAACAGAATCAGTATGAAACGAATTTTACAACCACCATTCAGAATTACATCACCATACGGAACGAGAGTACACCCAATTACTGGAAAAACAAGCTCACACAATGGCGTTGATATTTCAAAACCTACTGGCACACCAATTTTTGCACACTTCAAAGGCAAGACTTCACGTGTTTACACACACGAAACTGGCGGTTTAACCCTTTGTTTTGATGGTGAAGATGGCATACAATTAAGAATGTGCCACCTACACACAATTTGCGTAGAGATCGGTCAAGTTGTCGAGCAGGGAACTAAGATAGCTGAGGTTGGCGGTGATCCTAAAGACAAACCTAATTGCGGTGCATCAACTGGTGCGCATTTGCACCTTGGAGTTATGAAAGATGGCGTTCGTATAGACCCACTAACCGAATTTAAGATTTAGCTATAATGAAAGCACCGAACCAACACCAAGTGAATGGTGCAGTTGTCGCCATTCTCACAATTGCAATTATCGCATTTTTCTTGGCTACTAAATACGTTGAGTTATAACCAACATTGAGATCATTATGAAAAACTTTATAATAGCAGCTCTTTGCGCTTTGTGCTTGATCGGATGGTTGCGCACTTGTGGCAGACACACCGAGAAGATCACAACCAAAACGGACACCATCATCAATGTTGTGTACCGTGATGCTGTAAAACCAAAATTAGTGATCGATTTGCCTGACGTGCGAGTGAATGTACCGAAAGTGATGTTTGACACAACCGCTAATACAGAAATCGTGTACATTAATGATACCACATATATTGAAGTGGCTGTTCCTATGTCGGAATATCAATTCAAAGAAGAATCGCTTTATGATGTTAGGTTCAAAGCATATCGTGCGCACGATTTTTCAATCAAGCTATACGATAAGGCCGTAACCAATACTACTATGATCACTTCACGCCCAAAACGCTGGGGTATCGGCATACAGACCGGTTATGGCATCACGCTCGATGGCCGCCCACAACCGTATATCGGAGTTGGTTTAAGCTACAACTTAATCCGCTTTTAAAGACCATTTAAACTGTAATTAAAACATACTTAAAGGGGGTATAAAGAAACCCCCGGCGTTAGTAATTCTCTTACCTACTACTAACAAAAGCGAACAGCCGCATACCGGGGGTAAACCCTCGTATTGCGACTGTTTTTTATTTTGATAGGTAAGAGATTGCAAATATAACAATAAACCAATAAAAACTAAAACAATGGAGAAAAAATTCAATTACAAAAGTCAATTCGGCGTTATTGTCGTCTGTGATGGTGAAGAACATCAAAAACAAATCTTCGAACAACTAAAAGCACTAGGTTTAACCCTTAAAATCGTTTGTGTATAATGAAGATAGATATTAAGCATAGCTGCGAAGACTTCGATAGTTATCGTGCTAATAGGGTTAAATCGTTGTTTAATGCCACTAATGGGCATACGTGGGAGCATACGGCGGAGCTGCCGATAGAGGATTTTGATTGGGGCGTTGGTCTTATAATTGGCCCTAGCGGAAGTGGAAAAACTAGTTTAGGTAAAGCAATTTGGGGAGGCGAACGATTGACCGACCTTAGTAGTGGTTGGGATAGCGACAAACCCATTGTTGACTGTATAGCACCTGAAGGTGATTTTAATAGTGTCACGGCAGCACTATCGGCCGTGGGCCTAGGTGATGTCCCGGCTTGGCTTAGGCCATTTCACGCATTATCAAACGGGGAAAAGTTTCGTGCAGGGTTAGCACGTATTATGGCGGAGCAACCAGACCGAGTAATTATAGATGAATTTACATCTGTGGTGGATCGTCAAATTGCTAAAGTTGGTGCGGCAGCATTTAGTAAGGCATGGAAGCGTACAGGCAAACAGGCAATACTATTAAGTTGTCACTATGATATTGCCGAGTGGGTAGAACCTGATTGGATATATGACACCTCAACCGCACGCTTCACGCGTGACCGCCTTCGGCGACCACCAATCACACTCGAAATATATCGCACAAGCGGCACGCACTGGAAGTTTTTTAAACCGCATTACTATTTAGATTTGCCGCATCCTGTCGCTGCGCAATACTTTATAGGTGTTGTTAACGGAGAAGCCGTATGCCATTTGGCGGTTGCGCCAATGTTTCAAAGTGGCTATTACCGGGCCACTCGTCTAGTTACCCTGCCAGAATGGCAGGGCGTGGGCGTTGGTTCAGCCTTTTTAAACGCAGTTTGTCAGTTGCACCTAGACGGTTACGGACGCTGTGAGCGTAAATACCCGACTATATTTCATACCTCACACCCCCAGCTATGCGGCTATTTACGGCGTTCAATGAGGTGGAAGCAAACCTCGGCTATGCTTTATGGCGGAAATAAGGCAAAGTCACGGGCAACTATGCTAAAAAGCACTGGAAGGAGCGGCGGTATGGGTGGACACTTTAGAGCGGTTCAAGGGTTTAAATACGTTGGAGGGTGCGAATATGGTAATTAGAATATTAGGTAGCCCGGAAGATATGGCTTATATTCAAGCAAAAGAGTTGTGTATGTCGCTTGGGTATATTATTGATGATGGTAGTTATTTTGTAGTTGATCTCGCTATTGCTCCGCTACTAACAAAGCGTGTATCCCAATCAGAGCTAGAGGAACCTTTGCGTGGTACGCTGATTTTCCATCCTTCGCCGTTGCCTTATGGTCGTGGTGCTAGTTCTATCCGTTGGGCATATCGAAGGAAAGAGCCAATTACAGCTGCCACGTGGTTTTGGGCAAACGCTGGGGCAATAGATAGTGGCGATATATGCGAACAGGAGGTAATTAAGATCGATTATTTAGTATCGCCAAGGGAGTATTATACTACACATGTCGTGCCTGCTATGTTACGCACATTAGAACGTGCGCTAATTAGCATTTCAAGCGGAGTAGAGCGAAGAGTGCCACAGAATGACATATATGCCTCATTTGACAGTAGAATTACATAATCATAGCAACAGTACAAATCAGCCCCATTTACGATGTAAAGTTACTAAAAATAAACAATATACGCAAATTTTATGGGTAGAAATTTCAATAAAAATAGCGACAAATCAGTATAGTATTTGTCGCTATAAATTTTAATATGTATTTTTGTGATGGTAAAATGTTTTTGTACTTTTCGTTTGTAAAATCGTGTACTTTTCATTTTGCCGATTATATATAACAAATCAGATAACAAAGGCAGTGAAAATATTTTCACTGCTTTTTTTGTGCTACACTTTGCACATTTGATACTAAAAGAGTATCTTTACCGTTTGTTTTTAGAGTTGTTTGCAGCTCAACTTAAATTATTAACATAACAACCTCTTTCGTGACAAACATTGCCCTACTTGGTTCTACTGGCTCTATCGGGATTCAAACACTCGATATAGTGCGTAATTACCCCAATCTATTCACTATCGACACTCTGACAGCTGCAGATAATTGGGAAAAACTCGCACATCAAGCAATTGAGTTTAAAGCCAAACGAGTAGTAATTGCAAATGAAATCCACTACCACTCAATCAAACAAGCACTCAAAGAGTACAACATTGAAATACTTGCTGGTGCCGATGCTCTTGAAGAGGTCGTTAAACAACAAGAGATTGATATTGTTGTTGTTGCAATAGTTGGTTTTGCAGGTTTAGCTCCTACAATTGCGACTATAGAGGCAAAAAAACGATTAGCACTTGCCAATAAGGAGAGTTTAGTAGTTGGTGGC
Source organism: uncultured Rikenellaceae bacterium (assembly GCA_947074135.1). Classification (GTDB taxonomy): domain Bacteria; phylum Bacteroidota; class Bacteroidia; order Bacteroidales; family Rikenellaceae; genus Mucinivorans. The sequence continues at coordinate 2,871 of CAMTOL010000096.1, read as the reverse complement.
GAGATTGTGATGCGACTAGCTCGCCAGAATGGGGTTGAGATTATGCCTATTGACTCGGAACACTCGGCAATATATCAATGTCTAGTAGGCGAACTCACACCTCCTAAAAGAATATTGCTTACTGCCTCAGGAGGTTCGCTTCGAGATATACCTATCGAAGAGCTAAAAAACGTAACGCCTCAAAGAGTACTTTCGCACCCAGTTTGGGATATGGGAGCAAGAATAACTGTCGATTCAGCAACAATGCTCAACAAAGGGTTTGAAATTATAGAGGCGGCACATCTATATAGCGTAAAGTCCGAACAGATTCAAGTCGTTGTTCATCCTCAAAGTATAATACACTCGGCAGTTGAATTTGCTGACGGCTCAATCAAAGCTCAAATATCATACCCAGATATGAGGTTACCTATACAATATGCACTAACCTACCCCGAACGTATGAATGTTGGTGGGTTGCAGAGTTTTGATCCATTTATTACCTCGACCCTCACTTTCCAAAAGCCAGAGGCTGAGCGTTACCCTTGTTTGGAACTTGCGTATAGTGCGTTACAGGGGGGGGGAATTTTGCCAACAGTACTCAACGCCTCGGGCGAGATTGCAGTCGAAGCGTTCCTAAGAGGAAGAATCGGTTTTACAGATATTGCAAGGGTGGTTGAGAAATCGTTAGAAATGACCAACAACGAACCGTTGCAAAACATTTCAGAGATTTACGAAGCCGATGCCGAAGCACGAGCAAATGCGCTATTTATAATTGACAATTGATAATGGACAATGGACAATTATCTTTTACTTTGTTAATAACTAATCACTAAAATCACATATCACAATAAAATATGATTATCAAAATTGTACAATTCCTACTAAGCCTCTCGCTTATTGTTATTATCCACGAGTTTGGACACTTTATGTTTGCCAAACTGTTTAAATGTAGAGTCGAAAAATTCTACCTATTCTTCGACTGGAAATTCTCGCTCTTCAAAAAGAAAATCGGCGAAACAACCTATGGTATAGGTTGGATTCCACTTGGCGGTTACGTCAAAATATCGGGAATGGTTGATGAATCGATGGACAAAGAGCAGTTGGCTCAAGAACCAAAACCTTGGGAATATCGCAGCAAACCAGCCTGGCAACGACTTTTTATTATTGTTGGAGGCGTTATGATGAATATGATTTCGGCTGCCATTATATATATATGTGTAGCGTTTGCTTATGGCGAAAGCTATGTTGCCACTAAAGATGTGCATACTGGTTACGCTTTCTCGCAAGCAGCCCAAAACATTGGCTTTAGAAATGGAGATAAGATAATTTCAGTTGGAGGCAGAACTATCGAGAACAGTGGTATGCTAGCTCAAGAGATTATACTCAGTAGCGGCGGCGTAGTCAAGATTGAGCGCGATGGTCAACAACTAGATATCACAATCACAGACTCTCAAATCGGAGAGCTACTGAAAGATAATGGTTTTATTAATCGTCGTTATCCTTTTGTAATTGCCCAAATTGCAACAATGGACAACAGCTCTCTATTCGAGGTTGGTGACTCTGTTGTTTCAGTAAATGGAGTAGAAACTTACTATTACGACCAGGTTAAAGAGGCACTTGCACAAAATGCTAATGATAGTGTCGATATAGGTTTCTATCGCAAGGGTCAATACAACGTAGGACGCGCTTTTGTTAATAACGATGGTGCAATGGGGGTTGGAATCTCTATACTCAACATTTACCCTATAACATCAAGAGATTTTACTTTTGTCGAAGCAATACCATATGGTATCAATAGAGGAATTGAGCAAATTTCGAGCTATTTCGACCAATTGGGGCTAATCTTTAACTCCGAAACCGAAGCTTACAAAGGAGTTGGAGGATTTATTACAATGGGCAAGATTTTCCCAGACACTTGGGACTGGTTCTACTTTTGGAATATCACTGCTCTACTCTCGATTATGATTGGAGTATTGAATATTATGCCAATTCCAGCACTAGACGGAGGTCACCTAATCTTTATCCTCTACGAAATGATTGCTCGTCGCCCACCTTCACAAAAATTTATGGAGGCAGCACAAGTTGTTGGATTTGTACTTATCATAGGCTTGGTGCTACTTGCTAACGGGAACGATATTATTAAGTTGTTCCAATAATAACTACATATAAGCATAAAATAGGCGGTGTTCGAGATTATCTAACACCGCCTATTTTGTTTTACTTACTTATGATACTATGCAATAAACAGCTGAACTTTAACACTATTAATCTTAGCTCCATTCACAGTTTTACCCTCAAAGTAGTTAGATATCATCTCGTTAAGCACATCGTCATCATAGTCTGAAATAGTGCCACTTTTGTCGATAATATGAGCGTGATCGTGCGCAGTAATGTCATACTGCATCTTTCCGCTAGGAGTGCTAAGTTTCGAAATTAGACCAACCTCACAAAAAGAGTCCAACACACGATAAATTGTTGCCACTGTAATTGCAGGATAATCTGAACGAACAGCTACTGCCACCTCGTCTGCTGAAGCGTGCCCAAGTGCACTGAGAGCGCAATAAACAGCTCTACGTTGTGTTGTAGCTTTAATTCCTGTACTCCTTATTTTTTCAATAATCTCCATCTTATATTTTTCTAAATCATTTAAATACATAATATTGGAGCACAAAATAAATAATAATTTATATCAATTGCAAATAAGACCAGCATTTTATTTCATTATTTTATATATTTGATGCAGCAAAACAAAAAAACTTACGTCATTAATAGTGAACAAAACTTAGAAAACTGGTGAAAAGCGACAAAGAACTCTTAAAACAATGTGCCTCAAACTGCACTAGCTCCCAGCTTGAGCTCTACGATAGGTACTTTGGATTGGCTTTCCGTTCG
>CAMTOL010000095.1 GCA_947074135.1 uncultured Rikenellaceae bacterium | reverse complement strand
GCAAAAAATGGTTTGTCGTGTTTTTGATTTATATAATCAACCAACTTTCGCCCCATATAATCTGTCAAATACTCACCCTCTTGAGCATCGTCCATTCCCAATATTGGTTTCTCTTTCCCATTACCACTTCTTCCGCTTTTTTCAACATTAAATGGTGCAAAATATGATTTAGGAGCACCTGCATCTCCGCCGCCAATGTTAATATCAAAACCAACCTGTTCTGGCAAACAATCATTAGTCGAAAGGTGCCATTTGCCTATAAAAAATGTTTCGTATCCAGATGCTTTAAATGGTTGCGCAATAGAGTAACTCTTTTTTGTTATTTTGCGATCATCTCGCTCTTCTTTAGCTATTTTTTGAGGACGCGCACAGTGCATCCCCGTCATAATGGCATAGCGAGAGGGAACGCTCCTAGGGTATGCTACGTATCCTTGAGAAAAATATGTCCCACTATTACACAGGCGATCTACATTTGGCGTTTCATAAAATATTGACCCTCCAAACGAGAGATCAGTTGCGCCCCAGTCATCTACAATAAAAAATAGTACATTTGGTTTATCGCTACTTGCAGCTTTAGCATAACTACTCTGACTTTGCACGCAAAATGATGTTAAAACAACACTTGACAGAAGTAACTCTTTTTTCATATCTATTGTTTTCTATTTTATTCGTTTGGTCTTGTACTCTTGCCAATAAGCTCTCATCTGCTTCAGCGCTTTTGTGTAGCTTCTATCACCAATTAAGTTTTTTGTCTCGTTAGGATCGAGCTTATAGTCATATAGTTCTTCTGCAAACACCTTCTCTGGATTTGTCTTCTTATTGCTCCAATCCACCCAAACTGTATATCTATATCTGTTGCTTCGAAGTGAATAGCCCATTTTGTTCTCCCGTGGAAACTGGCTAACGGCATAGTGAGTTTTAGCACTCTGCTTTTCACCTCTCATTAATGGCAACAGTGACTCTCCATCCAAATTACTTGGAACAGGAATTGAACTACCTTCACAGATAGTGGGAAAGATATCTATAAACTCAACAGGATGTTTTACTGTTGAGTGTCCAATTTCTGGATCGTAAATTATTAGAGGTGCATGAGTAGCTTGTTCGAAGTTAGTATGCTTATTCCATAATCCATGATCGCCTAGATGCCAACCATGATCTCCCCACAGAACAATTATGGTATTCTTAGCAAATGGGCTACTATTGAGCGCATCTAAAACTTTTCCCAACTGCGCGTCCATATAACTAATTGCAGCATAATAACCGTGAATTAACTCCCTAGCTTTTTCATCGTCTAAAATCGCATTATTGATATCTGAAAAAGAGATTAGGTCAGGAATATCTGTATACGAGACCAATTCACCACTTTGATGATACGCAAAATCAGGACTACCAACTGCTTTTTGACGATACTCAGCCAGTGGCATTGAGGCACGATTATATAGGTCCCAATATTTTTTAGGAGCACAGAATGGCAGATGAGGTTTTTTAAATCCGACTGCCCAGAAGTAGTTTTTTGTAGTATCGCAACTACTAATAAATTCTACTGCACCCTTAGCAATTGCACCGTCAGAATAGGCATCATCAGCAATATCAACACACTCCACCGATGGTTTAACCTGAACCGTCACACTCTTTCGAATATCTGATCTATTCATCCCCTTTACAGCAAACTCTTCTTCAAGTTCAGCCATCTTTTTGCGGGTTATAGGATCTTGATATTGACTATAAGCAGGCGACTCGTAATTTTGATTATAATAGTTTTCAAAGTTCACATAAGGAGTACTCCAAGAGAGGCTATCAAGTTTCTTATCCACAGATCGCGGATCGTAAATCTTTCCAATGCCGAAACTAACGAACCCGTTTTGACTAAAATATTGAGGTATCGTTAAAGCATTAGGGTTTTTATCACGAATAAGTGTTTTTAAATCCCACACTTGTGTGCCATCAGGACAAATTCCTGTCAACAGACTTGCTCTACTTGGACCTGAAACAGCTTGTTGACAGTATGCATTAGTAAAAAGAGTACCCATTGCAGCTAATCTATCAATATTTGGAGTCTTTGCAATAGGATCTCCATAAGCACCAATCAGTGGCTTTAGATCATCAACGGCAATGAATAGTATATTTTTATTACTATTTAAAGGCATAGTAGCTCCAATTGAGTCTAACGAAGAACCAGTAAAAGTAACCGACGATAGAATTAAAGCTAAAGTTTTAGCGTTGGACATAGTTTTATATTTTTTTTAAAAACAATTGCAATTCGTTATGAACAAATATAATTTATAGGTTTTATATGGAGGTTTAAAAAACTATCTATGAGGTTTGATTTTCTGCCTTTGTTCGATTCACAGTAACATCTTTGGTTAATTATTACTATTTTTGAATTGAAATTCAAGCCGTAGATACTCACCCGCAATTACAAAAAAAAGAATGAAGTTCATAAAAAAAAGCATAGTATTAATTGCGCTACTTATCTTTTGCGCAGACAATCTATTAGCAAATAACTACTCTTACATAAATTATTTGCCAGAGAAAGGACTTCAAGATAGAAGAACCTTCTCGTGTGTTAAAGATAACAAAGGCTATATTTGGATTGCCACTCGAACATCAGTCGATCGATTTGATGGCTACTCATTCAAACATTATGAACTACCTTACCTTGACCTTAACGAACGATTGAGAGGTGTTGTCTGTTCGCCTGACTCAACCAACCTCTTGGCTTTCACTAACAAAAACGTATATATATATAATAATTCAATTGACAGTTTTGAGCTATTCTCAACAGCAATAAAACTTTCAAATTCAGAGGTAATACGCAATATCTATTATGACCTCAATGCTAACACTTACCTTCTAACTAATGAAGGAATTTACATAATTTGTGGCAACAGATTCATACGTTTAAAAGGGAGTGAAAACTTACAAGTATTTGACATTATTTTTTTAACTAACAATAGGATCTTTATTGGTAGCGACAAAGGTGTATTTGACGGACACATTAAAGATGAAAGCATTAAGTTCAAACAAATCACTAAGATTCCATCGGTTCGGATTCAATCGCTATACATTGACCCTACTTTACAAAGAGTCTGGATAGGAAGCTTCTCTTCAGGTACATACATTTATAATATTATTCAATCCACAGTTGAGAAGATAAAAGCGCCTTTTACAAATGTACCAGTCAGAGAGATTGTGGCAGTTTCAGATAATAGAATTTGGGTTGCTACAGATGGACTCTCTATTTTAGAGTACGATAGAATAGATTGTCAATTTATTGGAAAGATTGGCAGCGGCAATCAGATTAATGATATGGTACCCAACAATATTTACCATATACTAAATGATGGTAACATTGTATGGGTTAGCACCTACTCAAACGGTTTGATGGCGAGAAGAATACAGAGTATTGTTGAGCAGGTATATCGTGTTAAAACTTCAGATGGCATCTCATTGGTTGAGAATCATTTCAATGCAATACTAGAGGACAATAATAAAAACCTCTGGTTTGCAACTAATGGCGGAGTATTTAGATATGACAATCAAAGCAAAACTACTAAAGCTATATACAAATCTACAGGGCAGAGTAATGCCTATCTGTCTCTATTCGAAGATTCAAACGGATCAATTTGGGCAGGAGGTTATTCTACAAAGATTTTAAAGATCTCTCCTACTTCACTTAACACAGAGGAGATATCAATTATTGACGGAAAAAACGACTATCATATTTATGCTATAAATGAGGATTTAAATGGCAATCTGTTTTTTGGCAGTGCCATTGATTCGCTAATTATTTACAATCCATTAAGCAGAGAAGCTACATTATCTCTGCCGAAGGGTATCTATTCGCTATTACAACAAAATGACGGCTCTATGATTTCGGCTGGCATTAATGGTCTTCACCACATTAACTCCACCAATAAGAAGGTAGAGTATATCGACTTAAAAAACAGCTCATTAGGACGAAACCCATTTATATACAATATGATTGCCTCAAAAACGCACAATAGTTGTATTTGGTTCACAACCGACGGTCAAGGTCTATGCCTATTTGACTTAGAGAGTAGAGAAATAAGCTCTTGGGATAACAAAAACGGCTTATCTAGCAACTTTTTATACGGACTAGCTTTTGATCATTCAGGCAATCTATGGATTAGTTCGGAAAATGGATTAAACTGCTTCAACACAACAACCAATCAGGTTGTTTCGATCCACGAAAATAGCGGATTACCATCACAATCTTTCAACTTTGCAGCCTTTGCAGAGCGAAAAAACGGAAATATTCTCTTTGGAACCCCATCTGAGGCTATTGAAATCTCACCGTTAAAAAAACTTTCGGATAAACGAGTTGATGCAAACCTAAGATTTACCGATTTCACTCTCTATAATAATGGTTTGCAATCATCTGGTCAGGGAACTCCACTCCATATCCCAATTGATGACGTAGAGAGTGTAACTCTCAATCATACACAAAACAGTTTCTCAATAGAATTTTCGAATTTAAGCCAAATATACGGAGATATGCTCTTATATAGATGGCGCTTGATGAATGCTGATAACGAATGGACAACATCTCTTTTACAGCATAGAGCAATGTACAGTAATTTGCAGAGTGGTAGGTATAGATTCATAGTAGAAGTGGCTACTCAAGAGAGCAACAAAGTACTCCAATCTCGAGAATTTGAGATTATAATAAAACCGCCATTATATGCAACTTGGTGGGCAATATTGATCTATTTAATTGTCGGAGGAGTTATTCTCTATCTAAGTTATAAATACTATCTAAATAAGTTAGAGACAAGACGCTCTGATGAGAAAATTCGTTTCTTTATAAACGTTGCTCACGATATTCGTACACCAATCACTCTAATCAAAGCCCCATTAAATGAGATTGAACAAGAAGAGTTATCTCAAAGTGGAAAAGGTGCCTTAAATCTTGCTTTATCGAGCGTTGAGAAGCTTCTTAATAGAGTATCTCAATTGCTCGATTTTCAAAAGCTCGAATACAACGCAATGCACCTAAAAACAGAATTAACAGATATTAACAGTTTTATGCTGACCTCCATACAACCTTTTAACATGTCAGCAAAACATAAAAACATAAACCTAGCTCTCACTCTACCCTCCGAAAAGCTCGATGGGTGGATAGATCAACAAAAGGTTAATTTAATCCTTGAAAATCTACTATCAAATGCTTTAAAATACTCCGAACAAGGAGGTAATATAGCTGTTCGACTTAGTTCAGACCCAAAAGTTATACAAATAGAGGTTATTGATGACGGCATAGGGATCCCATCATCTGCACAAGCAAATATTTTCTCTAAATTTTACAGAGCAGAGAATGCTACAAACTCCAAAGAGATAGGAAGTGGCATTGGATTACTGTTTGTTAAGAAGTTGATTGCTTTACATAAAGGAACTATCTCTTTTGTGTCAAATCCAAAATGCGGAACTATCTTTATTGTAAAGTTGCCTTATCGTGAAGATCAATACAGTGCTGGCGAAAAATTCATCAATAGCGCTAAACTACAATCAATTACATCCACCAGAGATACCAACACTCAATATTCTGTTTTAATTGTCGAGGATAACGATGAACTTCGGGTTTATTTAGGCAATTACCTTAGAAAAAACTATAATGTTTTTGAAGCTGAGAACGGGAAGAAGGCTTTGGAGATAGCTCATCAAAATGAGATTGATCTAATTATTTCAGATGTAATGATGCCTGTAATGGATGGGTTTGAGTTGTGTAAATCCATCAAAGATGAGGTAGAAACCAGTCATATTCCGGTAATTTTATTGACTTCACTTACCGAGCGTGAAGATATTATAAAGGGTATAAGTGGTGGAGCAGAAGATTACATAAGCAAGCCTTTTGATTTGATAATTCTCGAAACAAAGATTGAAAACATAATCAAACGAAGGGTAAAATTAAAACACGATTTTATTGATAATAGCACCCAAGATCTTCGAGATGAATCGTACGACAAATTAACAGCTTCAGATAAATCATTTCTCGAAAAGCTCTATTCGTTAATTGAAGAACGAATGTCAGATGAGGATTATGCAGTTGAGAAAATGGCCTATGATATGGCTATGAGCTACTCTGTATTTTATCGAAAAATTAAGACTCTGCTAGGCATTAACCCCAAAGAGTTAGTAGTTGATATTAAGATGAAACGCGCTACAGAGCTGATTAAAGAACAGAGCTATTCTATTACAGAGATCGCCTATTTAATAGGATTTTCTAACGCAAAATATTTCAGCACTGCCTTTAAAAAACATTATGGTGTTTCACCAACTTCATACAATAGTGATAAAAAAACAATTTAAGTATATTCAATGAAAAAAACATTACGTTTTGGAACGGCACTAAAGAAAATCAAGCCAACAGCCTTCTCAACAATGGTAAAGCCTATTGGCAATAAATGCAATCTGCTGTGCAACTACTGTTACTACCTCGACAAAGAGTTACAGTACCAAACTCCTGCAAAACTTATGAGCGATGAGGTACTGGAGAACTACATAAGACAATACATAGAAAGCAATGATGTAGAGATAGTTATTTTTTGTTGGCATGGTGGTGAACCATTAATGGCCGGCTTGGAATTTTATAAAAAAGCGATTTCTCTTCAGGCAAAATATGGAGCGAACAAAAGAATAGAGAACAATATCCAAACAAATGGTACGCTACTTACTGAGGAGTGGGCGCAGTTTTTTACAGAAAACAACTTTTTGGTTGGAGTGTCAATTGATGGTCCAAAAGATATTCACGATGCTAATCGATTAACTAGAAATGAAGAACCAACCTTCGATCGAGTTATGCAAGGCGTAGAGTGTCTGAAACGCGCAAAAACTGAATTTAACACCCTTTCGGCAGTTGGGGCTGCTTCGGCAGGTCGAGGCTTGGATATATATAATTTTTTCAAGCGTTTGGGAAGTCATTATATGCAGTTTCTGCCAGTTAGTGAGTGTACTAAAATAGTTGAAGGATATTCACGTCCAGTAATTTGTTCACCAAATGATCCAGAGGGGAAGTTAGCTAATTGGAGTATTTCGACAAAGGATTATGGGATATTCTTAACTGATATTTTCGACGAATGGATTAAACGAGATGTTGGCACCTACTTCGTACAAATTTTTGATGCCACATTGGCTGGTTGGTGCGGCGTTCGACCAGGAGTTTGTTCTATGAGCGAAAACTGTGGCGACGGGCTGGTCATAGAGTATAATGGGGACGTATACTCTTGCGATCACTTTGTATACCCAGAGTATAAATTGGGAAACATACTCATTGATGACCTCAAGTCGCTTTATCACAGCGCCAAACAGTTTGATTTTGCAACACAAAAGTTTTCAAACCTACCTATTAAATGCACTAAATGCAGATGGTTAAATCTCTGTTATGGGGAGTGCCCGAAACATCGTTTTGAGGGAGAGCAGAACTCATTATGTGGGGGCTTGCAACATTTTTTCCGAAAGTAGGCCGAGGCAATGGAGTATATGCGCGACTGCATAGAAAAACAGCTACCACCATCCTGCGTTATGTATAGATAAGAGGGTAAAGCATTTTCAGCTATTGCCATTAACGCATTTAAGAAAAATTAATCAATTTAGAATCTATGTTGGTAATTACGATTATCTGTAAGTTTAATACTGTAAATATACAAAAACTTGCAGATAAATACAATAAATATCACAATTATCTCACTGTAAATCAATAAGATAAACAACATATACGGCTCGACTAATTATCACCACTA
>CAMTOL010000094.1 GCA_947074135.1 uncultured Rikenellaceae bacterium | reverse complement strand
AAAATTCAATCAGGCAGTTACGGAGAAAACAAAAAACAATTAGATGTAGCGCAAGCAAAAACTGACAGCCAAAAACGTTACGATGAGAAAATAACTAAAGGAGAATAAATATTTAACCTAGAAAAAGAGAATGACAATGGAAATAAAGTAGTGTGAGTAAAACTAAATGGGGATTGGGTTGCCGAGCGGAGAGCTGCCTAATTCGAAAAAGCGTTTGATGAGTGTGTGGACGCGCTTAAACGTCAAATCGAGAAAGGTAGAGATAAATAGAGTTTTTTGATGTCTAACTTTTAAAAACGGAGGGAATAATTTGGAAGAAACAGAGGTCGCAAATATCAAACAACGTGAGCTAGACGAGCGCTATATGGCTATGGCGAGAGTCTGGGCTGAGAACTCTTATTGCGTTCGCCGCAAGGTGGGAGCGTTGATTGTCAAAGATAAGATGATTATCTCTGACGGATATAACGGTACCCCTTCAGGCTTTGAAAACGTGTGCGAATGGGAGCACGATGGACGAACAAAACCTTACGTGCTCCACGCCGAAGCTAACGCAATTACAAAAGTTGCTAAGTCACAAAGCTCATCGCTAGGTGCGACGCTATATATCACAGCATCGCCCTGTATTGAGTGTGCTAAACTTATTATTCAAGCTGGTATTATTAGGGTAGTTTATGCTGATAAATATCACGCAATGGAGGGGGTTGAGCTGCTTAAGCGTGCGTGTATTGATGTGGTTGAACTTAAAACCAATGATGAATTGGAGGTTTTAAAGAGATTAGTTAATAGACTTGAAGAGTAGTAGTAAATAGCTGCTAGGCTTCGAAAACAATGATAGAGATAGCTTCAAAGGCTATTTTATTATTATAACAAGAGATGAGTGATGCGATAGAAAGACTCGTCAGTGAGTTAGGGCGAGTAGTTGAGTTCAAAGAACAGACCGACAAGGTGTTTGTGAAGATTGAACTTTCAGGAAAGGTTAATCCACTTGCAAAGAGTGTTAAACGTGCTATTGATGAACTTATTAACGGTGCTGGACTTGAACCAACTGTGGTAATGGTCGAAAAGGGTGCAACTAGTGGTAGTTCGAACAAAAAAATAGAACCTTCGGCAAAATTCAGAGGCATAGAGGGTGTTGGGAGAGTTATTGCTGTCGCTTCGGGAAAAGGAGGCGTAGGCAAAAGTTCTGTTGCAGCTGCTCTTGCTCGTGCGTTAAGCGAAAGGGGCGAGAGGGTAGGTGTGTTGGATGCCGATATTTATGGTCCGTCACAGCCTAAACTTTTCAATCTTGAAGGTGCGCAGCCCATTTCAAACGATGAAGATATGATTGAACCAGTGATATCTGTCGAAGGTATCAAGGTCATCTCTATCGGTTTTTTCATTGATCCGGCTCAAGCACTTGTTTGGCGAGGACCAATGGCAACCTCTGCGCTCAAACAGCTTATTCATCAAACTGCTTGGGGTGAAATTGACACTCTAGTTGTTGATATGCCTCCAGGGACTGGCGATGTGCATCTAAGTATCGCCGATCAGCTCAAGCTTAGTGGAGCGTTGATTGTTACCACTCCTTCGGATTTGGCTCTTGCCGATGTAATTCGTGGGGTCGATATGCTACGAAGTGATAATATTGCAGTTCCAATTATTGGAATTGTTAACAATATGGCATACTTTGCCCCTGAGGATATGCCCGAGAAACGATACTATATTTTTGGTGATGACTCCCACCTCCGAAAAGTGGCTCAGGAGTACTCGCTCAATATTGTTGCCGAGGTTCCAATTACTACAACTATCGGTGCACCAATCGAAACTGCCCATTTTAAAGCTATTTTGTGATGAAACGAAAGATTGCTGTGCTCTTTCTTGCACTAGTGACAACGTGTGAGGTTTTGGCTCAAACCGTTGAACAGATGGTCGAAATAGTTACTCCCGATGGAATGAAACTCAAAGGGACGCTATTGTTGCCGTTGCTCGAACAGAAGGAGGCATTCCCAATTGCGCTTATTATTGCGGGAAGTGGACCTACTGACCGTAATGGTAATAATCCTTTGATGTTGAACAACAGCCTAAAACTTGTTGCCGAAGGATTGGCTACAGCTGGGATTGCATCGCTTAGGTATGACAAGAGAGGCGTTGGGGCTTCTCGAAATAATACTATTTCTGAATCAGAATTGACAATGGACACCTATGCTGACGATGTAATTAGCTGGGTAGAGTATATCAACAATGATCCTAGAATTACAGATCTCACTCTTATTGGGCATAGTGAGGGAGCTAGGTTGGCATTAAGAGCTATAAATAATGGGGCTGATGTAGAGCATGTTGTTTTATTAGCTGGAGCAGGGCGCTCGTTAGATGTTATCCTGAAAGAGCAACTATCCGACCAACCAGAGCAGATTAAAGAGCTGTCGTATGCCATTATTGATACTCTTAAGAAAGGGAAAACCTATGACAGTGTGCCAGTTTTCCTCAATTCGTTGTTTAGACACTCAGTACAACCAGCTTTAATTGCTGAATTTCAGGTAAAACCTAGCGAGTTGGCTACAAATGTGACAATCCCAATGCTCATTGTACAGGGGACAACAGATATTCAGATTACGATTCAAGATGCTAAAGCTCTAAGTGCAGCAAACCACGATGCGGAGCTTGTTATTATCGAGAATATGAACCACGTACTTAAAGAGTGTGTTTCGACAGACAAGCAGACTCAAACCTCGTATTATAGCAATCCAAATATTCCGTTACATCCTAAGTTGATGCCCGTAATCAACAACTTTATATTAAATCACCCTCACTAGGATATGCAAACTATTGATTATGTAACTGTTGGTGACTGTTTGAGGCAACTCGAAACTTTAAAACAAGGCAGACGTACGATACTTGTGACCGACACCAATGTTAAAGAACTCTATCCCACTATCTTTGAGAGTTGTGAGCATATTGTTATGGAGTCGGGTGAGAGAGCAAAGAATATCAATACATATCAAGATATATGTCGTGATTTATTGGATATGGGAGTTGATAGAGGTGTCCTACTCGTTGGTGTTGGAGGTGGAGTAGTTACTGATATGACTGGTTTTGTGGGTGCTACCTATATGCGAGGAGTTAGTTTTGGTTTTGTTGCAACAACGCTGTTGGCTCAAATCGATGCTTCGTTGGGAGGCAAGAATGGGGTTGACTTTGAGGGCTACAAAAATATTGTAGGTACCTTTGTCCATCCGGAATTTGTGCTTTGCGATCCACTGTTTTTAAAAACACTGCCCCAAAAGGAGCTTCGTGCAGGTTATGGCGAATTGGTCAAGTATGCAATGTTGGCAGGAGAGGATATACTTGCTAGTTCAGATTATATTGCTCGTTGTGTAGAGATTAAGATGGACGTTGTGCGTAACGATTTCAAGGAGGGGGGACGTCGTAAATTATTGAATCTAGGGCATACCTTTGCCCACGCAATTGAGAAGTGTACAGATGAGTATAACCACGGCGAGGCTGTTGGTATTGGGCTTTGTGTGGCTGCCGAGATTTCTCAGAAACTTGGATTTTTATCGGTAGAAGAGTGTAAAAAAACAATAAAAATGGTCGAAAAGTATGACCTTCCGACCCAAATTCCTAGCTCTATTGCTGTTGAAGAGTTGCTTGATGCTGTACTTCGCGACAAAAAACGTGACAAATCGTCTATCGATATGATTTTATTGCGCAATATTGGCGCACCCATTATTCATCCTATCTCGTTTGAGCTGCTTTTTGAGGCGTTTAAGGGTTAAAAATGCCATTAAGATCAGCAATAGTACGCATACGGTATAAAGTATAGCGTATGTTGTTCCATTGATATCCAGAAGTTCTGTGAGTGTTGTTTGTTCTCCAAAGTACATCCAGAAAGTGTAGGCAAGTCCATTGTTGAGCAGATGGATAACAATTACTGTTGCTAGTGAATGAGTAAAGTAGTAGATAGACCCTAAAACAAGACCTGCGAGGGTGGCAGTAATTATTTGTTGTGGTATTAAATGTATTGTCCCAAAGATTAGAGCCGAAAGTGCAATGCCAATATATGGGTTTGTGAAGCGCACTAGATTGGTTTGAATAAAACCCCTAAACAAAAATTCTTCGAGAATTGGGGCTGCAAAAACACCTGTAATAATTGCCCACAATCCGCCGTTCATCATATCGTATAGGGCATCGAGGTTTGTTTGAGGAAATAGTGCGACCAAAGGTTCACTCACCACATCTATTGCCATAATAATAAGAATTGCCAACAATATTAGTGCAGGGTCAATTCTCTCGAGTCGTGGTCGCGGTGATGGTACATACCACCTCATTGCTCTGCCAACAAAACCCAATGAAAGTATTGTCATTAGAAATGTGCCACTGTACATTATAAACATAGGTAGAGAGTCAGTCGCATTTTCGGGGAAAAGATACGAGGCTACTATACCCATTATGGTTGTAGAGGCCATAAAGCAGAGTACTGCAAAAAGTATAAGGACAAGACTTTTTTTCATAAATACAACTTTTTTATCAAACCTCTTGTTTGAATTCTGTTGGTAATTAAAAATTAATCCCTTAAAACTTGACTAGTATATTATTGAGTATGCTAGTCAAGTTTTAAGGGACTAATTAATTATAGTTCTGCGAAAAAGTCGTTGCCTTTGTCGTCAACAATGATGAATGCAGGGAAATTCTCAACATAAATCTTACGAACTGCCTCCATTCCCAACTCCTCCATATCAACCAACTCAACCTTCTTAATTGAGTTTTTAGCCAATATTGCAGCTGGACCTCCAATCGAACCAAGATAGAAACCGCCATTTGCTTTACAAGCATCGGTTACGGCTTGGCTACGGTTGCCTTTTGCCACCATTACCAACGAACCACCTGCTTTTTGGAACTTGTCAACATAGCTATCCATACGACCAGCCGTAGTAGGTCCAAACGAGCCCGATGCCATACCTTGTGGAGTCTTAGCAGGACCTGCATAGTAAACTGGATGATTTTTGAAGTAGTCTGGCATCGCCTCGCCTCGCTCCAAACGCTTGTTAATTTCGGCGTGAGCAATGTCACGAGCCACAATCAAGGTGCCTCTGAGGTTCAAACGAGTTTTGATAGGGTATTTTGCCAACTCGGCACGAACAAAGTCCATACCTTTGTCCAAATCGATATCAACTGGAGGTGACATCAATGGAGGTTCGGTTGGAAGGAAACGAGCTGGATTTTTCTCCAATTGTTCCAAGAAAATGCCATCTTCGGTGATTTTAGCTTTAATATTGCGGTCAGCCGAGCAGCTTACGCCAATCCCAACAGGACAAGATGCAGCGTGGCGTGGTAAACGAATTACTCTCACATCGTGGATAAGATATTTGCCGCCAAACTGAGCTCCAACGCCTGAATCTTGACATATTTTCAAGATTTTTTCTTCCCACTCTGTATCTCTAAACGCACGACCACCGTCGTTACCCGAAGTTGGTAGATTGTCGTAGTAGTGAGCCGACGCTTTTTTAACTGCAGCTAGGTTAGCCTCTGCCGAAGTGCCGCCGATAACGACTGCAAAGTGGTAAGGAGGACAGGCTGAAGTGCCTAGATCCTTGATTTTGTCTTTAATGAACTTTGTTAGATTCTCATCTGTCAACAACGCTTTGGTCTGTTGGTAGAGGTAGGTTTTGTTAGCCGAACCACCCCCTTTTGTCATAAACAAGAATTTATAGGCGTTGCCTTGAGTTGCATATAGGTCGATTTGAGCAGGTAGGTTGTTGCCAGAGTTTTTCTCCTCGGTCATTGTAAATGGAACAACTTGCGAATAGCGTAGGTTGCGTTGTTGGTATGTTTCGTAAACGCCACGAGATAGCTCTTCAGCGTCGTTACAGCCAGTGTAAACGTTCTCTCCTTTTTGACCCATAACGATAGCTGTACCTGTGTCTTGGCAGGTTGGAAGTTCGCCTTCTGCCGATACCACTTGGTTTGCAATCATAGTGTAGGCAACAAATTTGTCATTGTCCGATGCTTCAGGGTCTTTTAGTATGTTTGCGAGTTTTTCAAGGTGCGATGCACGAAGGTAGAATGATACATCGGCGAATGCTTCACGAGAAAGAAGAGCTAAACCTTCTGGTTCAACTTTTAGGATTTTGCGTCCGTTGCACTCTTCAACTGATACATATTCTTTGGTTAGCAGACGGTACTCGGTATTGTCTGGAGTTGCTGTTTCGAATGGTTCTTGATACTTGAACATAGTATTATATTTTATTGTTTTTAATTTCACACTGAAAAGGTGTTCAAAATTACGAATTATTTTTTAACTTTACACTAACAAACTTTTTAAGGACTTAAAGATGATTTAAAATTCATTGAGTGGTTAAATATTTGAGGTTTTTAGAGTGACTTTGTTTTTAATTTGATTTCGATGAACGTATCGGTAATTATAGTGGCGGCAGGACGCGGTACTCGCCTCGGAGCAGAACTCCCTAAACAATACCTTCCCCTAGGTAGTGGCGTAATACTTATGCATACCATCGACGCCTTTGTCAATAGTTGCTCGCAAATTATTGTTGTTGTACCCAAAAATGGAGTGCAAGATTGGCAGAGAATTTGTCAACAATATAACTATCAAACACCTCACGAAGTTGTAGAGGGAGCAGAGGAACGATTCTTTTCGGTTGCCAATGGACTCAAGGTTGTAGCAAAAGATTGTGATGTAGTGCTGGTTCACGATGGAGTGCGTCCATTTGTTAACAGTGAACTAATCGAGAGAGTAATCACTGGCGCAGTCGAAAGCGGAGCGGTAGTTCCTGCAACCGCTGTAACCGACACACTGCGTAAAATTGGAGGCGGTATAGTGAGCCGCAGCGAGGTTATGGCTGTTCAAACCCCGCAAGGTTTTTTGCAGGATATTATAAAAAAGGCTTACGAACAAAAATATACAAAACAATTTACCGATGACGGGTCTGTGGTCGAGGCAGCGGGATACAGTGTCGAAATGGTCGAAGGCGATGTCGAAAATTTCAAAATCACAACCGCCTATGACTATAAACTAGCACAATTTATAATTTTTAATTCATAATTTACAATATGGTACGTATTTTAGATAAACAAAGCTCGTTGTTGAACAATTTTTTGGCAGAGCTACGAGATGAGAATATACAAAAAGATAGTATGCGTTTTCGACGTAATCTGGAACGTATCAGCGAGATAATGGCTTACGAGGTGTCAAAAACGTTGGACTACAAGGTAACCGAAGTTATAACGCCGTTGGGCGAGGCTTCGATGATGCTAGGAGAGGACCAAATTGTGCTTGCGCCTATCCTTCGAGCTGCTGTGCCGATGATGAATGGTATGTTGAACTATTTTGACAAAGCGCAAGTTGCATTCATAGGCGCTCACCGCCACTATCGTAAAAAGGGCGAGATGGAGATACGAGTCGAGCAGGTTACAACGCCAGTTCTCGACGATAAGGTGTTGGTTATCCTCGATCCAATGTTGGCAACTGGGGCTTCGATGGAGCTGACCTACGATGCACTTGTGGAGAAGGGTGGCACACCAAAGCATACGCATATTTGTACGGCTATTTGCTCGAAAGAGGGCGTTGAGCGTATCCAAAAGAGTTTGGGCAAAGGTAGAGTTACACTGTGGACTATTGCAGTTGACGAAGAGATGACCCTTAAGAGCTATATTGTGCCAGGCATTGGCGACACTGGCGATCTTGCCTATGGCGATAAACTCTAGGGCTTGATGATAAACGACAAAAAAGAGCAGAAGATGTATCTCTTTCTGCTCTTGTTTTGTATATTTTTAAGTGATTAATTCGCCATTTTGTGTTTGAACGTG
>CAMTOL010000093.1 GCA_947074135.1 uncultured Rikenellaceae bacterium | reverse complement strand
CCGTAGCAGAACACTAGCTACGCCCGCATCACATTCATGCAATTAAAAAATCGAAATTGACAGGAGGGCCGTAGTTCGCCTTTCAGTTGGTTTGTGGTAGGGGGTCGGTTGAGTATAGTGATACTAAAATTATACTTGTTAGTATAATAAATCTATTGTTTTTCATTGAAAATTCGTTCTAGAATTGCGTTAATCGTGTCAATGTCAAATCCTTGTGAAGCAGCTCTTCGAAAGAGTTTTGCTCTAAGTTTATAGTTATTTTCAGCTTTGGGTTTCTCCTTTTCGTATTGTCGCCTAAGGTTGGTTTCAAGTTTTGTGTCGGCGTTCTCTTTTTCGAAGTTCTGCTCAATTGCTTCGTCAATAATGTAGCTCTCAATTGCTTTAGCT
Source organism: uncultured Rikenellaceae bacterium (assembly GCA_947074135.1). Taxonomy (GTDB): domain Bacteria; phylum Bacteroidota; class Bacteroidia; order Bacteroidales; family Rikenellaceae; genus Mucinivorans. The sequence goes on along the minus strand of CAMTOL010000093.1, from coordinate 7,423 downwards.
CTTAGTCCTGCTCTGATTTTAGCCTCACCCCATCGTCCTCCAATCATCTTGTCGCGAACATAAGCTCCAGCATAGCGTCTGTGGTCGATAAAACCATCGGTGCGGAGTTTTTCGATTATACAGTCCTGCATTCTGCACTCAGTAATGCCCCAACGATAGAGCGAACGACGGGCGTCACTTGCAGAGCGTTCCATTTTCGAACATAGCCACTCTAGCGTCGAGAGTGCCTGTTCGGGTGTTTTGCTCTTTGATTTCTCTATTTTCGTTCGGCTCTGCATATTCTATTGCGGTCGTGAATGTCCTTTATGATTTCAATGTTCGAATAACCAAGTTCGAAGAGCATCTCGGCGGTCTGAACTCCAAACTGCTCGTTAATCTCAAAAAACAGATATCGGCATTTCGACTTCTTTGCTATTGTTCTGTAAAAAAGTAGAGGATCGCTGTCCTCGACAAATAATGCTGTGTGAGGCTCAAACTCCAGTACGTTGCGGTGCATAAACGCCTTCTCGCTCATCGTTACGTATGGCGGATTACTAACCACAACATCATAGTTTAACTCGCCACAACTAAGTACATCGCACTGCTCAAAATTGACCTTTGCTCCCAGTTCAGATGCATTTTGACGAGCTACCTCTAAAGCACCCTCGCTTATATCTATTGCCGAAACATCAGCCAATGGAAGTTCTAGGGCAAGAGTTACTGCAATAGCCCCACTTCCGGTGCCAATGTCGATAATCGAACCGTTGAACCCAGTTCCTAAAGTTCTAATTAACAGCTGAACCAACTCTTCGGTTTCGCCACGAGGAATAAGTGTTGAGCGATTGACGCTAAAATCTCTGCCGTAAAAATAGCCTTTGCCTGTGATGTATTGTATTGGCTGGCAATCGAGTAGCTTTTGCATAGCTTCGCGAGTCAATTCGCCGCAATCCTCAGTGTAGCGAGCAATTATTGCATCGGCTTCGTGCTCTGAACAGTAAATCTCTGCAAGTTTTTTTCGAAATTCCTCAATCTCTGTTTTCATAATAGGCACAAAGATAGTAAATTTGCACTATTAATTGTGAATTGTGAATTATGAATTATGAATTAATGATGGGTGTTGCGCTCGAACTGGCACGTCGTGGTGCTGGTAGCGTGTCGCCTAACCCTATGGTTGGGGCTGTGATAGTAGATAGCTGTGGTGAGATTGTCGGTTGTGGCTATCACGAGCGTTGTGGCGAAGCTCACGCCGAGGTTAACGCCATTAATGACTTAATAACTAAATGCCCTGATAGCTATTCTGAGATTCTTAGAGAATCGACAATGTATGTCACGTTGGAACCCTGTTCGCATTATGGCAAAACTCCTCCTTGTGCCGATAGAATTATTAGCGAAGCTATTCCTCGTGTTGTAGTTGGTTGCCTCGATCCTTTTGTTAAGGTTAGCGGACGTGGTGTCAAAAAGATGCAAGATGCTGGAATTGAGGTTGTAGTTGGAGTGTTGGAGAGCGAGTGTAGGGAGCTTAATAGGCGTTTTATAACGGCTCAAACCGAAAATAGACCGTACATAATACTTAAATGGGCGGAGTCGGCAGATGGTTTTATGGATATTGAGCGAAGAGCAGAACAAAAACCTGCGTGGTTTACTGGCGAGATAGGTAAAAGATTGGTGCACTCTTGGCGCTCAATCGAAGATGCTATTATTGTTGGACGTAATACGGCGGTGATGGATAATCCATCGTTAACGGTGCGTGAGGTTGAAGGGCGAAACCCACTACGCTTAGTGCTTGATAGAGAGGGTGTTTTGAACGAAGACCTAAACCTGTTTGACAACCAAGCGGAAACAGTTGTTTTTTCGGAGGTAGAGCGTGAGCGGAAATGTGCTAAAACGGTTAAGATAGACTACTCTAAAGATGTGATAGAGCAGATTTTAGCCTATTTGCAGAGCGAGGGAATATCATCGCTTATTGTCGAGGGTGGAGCAGTGTTGTTGAACTCGTTTGTTGAGCGTGGGTTGTGGGACGAAGCTCGAATCTTTACTTCTGTACACCCAATCTCATACTATTACAACGAAAAATCCTTAAATAATAACGAGCGAGGAGTTAAAGCTCCAAATCTTGATGCTATGTTAGATATTATGGAGGCTAAAACGGAATGTCGTCCACATCTAAAGGAGCGGGTGGAACTAAATTCTGAACTCTCTCTTGCGATTTATTCTGCTCGTTGCTGGTAGTGGCGTCGTTTGTTAGTAGTTGAACGGAGTTTGCTATTATTTCATAGACTCTTTGAGTGTTTAGTGAGTGTTTGTCGGTGATTTCAGTTGAACGTATCTTTCCTTCTATCCTTACCAACGAGCCTCGGTGTAGTTTGTCGAAACAGTATCCCGCGACCTCCCTCCACGCCACTATCTTGTGCCATTCAGTATGTTCTTGTTGCGCTCCGTTTTTGTCTATATAAAATTCGTTGGTCGCCAACGAAAAACGAGCCATCTTTATACCGCTCTCTAAAACCCTGTACTCGGGTTCTGCACCTAAAAAACCTATCAACACAACATTGTTTATACAGATATTGTTCATCATTGCTCTTTTTTTATAATATATAGCAAAATTAACTAAAAAATTGGTATAGCTAATTTTTTTTACTAATTTTACTGCAATTTTAAAGAGTTGTTAATTTAAAAAAATACTACGATAATGGGATTTTGGAAAACATTTTGGGCTTGTCTTTTGGCTATTGTTGCAAGCTCAGTTATTAGCTTTATATTCTCGATGATTGTCTTTGTTTCGTTTATTACAGCGATTGTGTCATCGGCGGAAAATGAAGCATTTAATGTTCGTAATAACTCTGTTCTAGTTGTTGATCTTTCTGAGGCAATAGTTGAGGAGGTTTCATCTAATCCGATGGATTATTTTAGTTTTAACTCCTTTTCGTTGTCAACTCCCACATCAATTGCCGAAGTATCGAAACTTGTTAATAGAGCCGCTCTAGATCCTAAAATCAGAGGCATTTATATTAAAGTTCCTCTTGTAGTTGGCTCTTCGACAGTAGCGCTTTATGAACTTAGAACTGCTCTTGAAAATTTTAAAGAGCGTAGCCCTGAGAAATTTATTATCTCTTACGGTGATGCATACTCTCAAAGTGCGCTTTATCTTACAAGTGTTGCCTCAAAAGTGTGTATAAACCCTGTCGGAGTGGTTGATTGGACAGGTATGGCTGTTAACCCAACATTCTACAAAGGTACGCTCGATAAACTCGGAATTGAACCTGAGATTATCCGCAATGGTAAGTTCAAAGGTGCGGTTGAACCATTTATGTTGACATCGCTAAGTCCAGAGAATAGAGAGCAATATCAATCGTTGATTAATTCAAATTGGAACTACATTGTTTCTCAAATTGCTGCTTCACGCTCGGTTACTGCCGAATCTCTTCAAAAGGCTGCTGAGGATCTCTCAATTCAATCCTCTTACGATGCTCATAAAGCTGGACTCGTTGACGAACTCCTATATTTAGACCAAGTTTATGAGTGGATTGAAAATGAACTAGACGTAAAGAAAATCAATACAGTATCTCTTAAAGAGTATCGTCGTAGCGGAGTCTTGAATTATTCTGTTAATTCTTCTCGCAATAAAATTGAGGTTATTTATGCTTCAGGCGAAATTGTTGATATGAAGAGTGGTTCGGGCCAGATTGTAGGCTACCAATTAGCGGAGAAAATTGCTAAAGCTCGTAATAATGATAGAGTTAAAGCTATTGTGCTTAGAGTTAACTCTCCCGGTGGTAGCGCAATTGCTTCTGAGGTGATATACCGAGAGGTTGCTCTTGCGTCAAAAGAGAAGCCTGTGATAATCTCGATGGGCGAATATGCTGCTTCGGGAGGATATTGGATTTCAGCTCCTGCAACTGCTATTGTCAGCTCTCCAATGACACTCACAGGTAGTATTGGAGTTTTTGGATTGATGTTTAATGCTCAAAAAGGAGCAAAAGATATTCTCGGAATTACTTTTGACCCAGTCAAGACAGCCCCTGCGGCTGATATGGCTTCGATGGTTAGACCACTCACTCCACTCGAACGTCGCTATATGCAAAACAGAGTTGATACTATCTATCATAGCTTTTTGAGCAGAGTTTCAGAAGGTCGTGATATGACTACAAGCGAAGTTGATTCAATAGGACAAGGTCGTATTTGGTCGGGTCTTCAAGGATTGAACAACGGACTAGTTGACAAAATCGGTACACTTGACGATGCTATTGAACTAGCAGCCAAAAAGGCTGATATCGAAGGCGATTACTCTGTTTTGTCGCCTAAAAAGAGCGAGAATCCATTTTTTGAGATATTTATCGAGTCGGCAGGTGGTGTGATTGCTAATATAATGCCTAGTTCGATTGAGTCGAAAGCAATAAAATATGTCGAAAAACTTAAAGAAGAGAATGGCTCGATTAAGGCTCGAACACCATTTGATTTTGAGATAGTATATTAAATATTATTTGTTTGTTAATTATTAAATCTTAAATAAAAGTTTGGGTGTACTAAGAAATATATTTGCGATTCCTGCTTCGTGGCTATACGGAGCAGGGGTTGCTTTTAGACACGCACTCTTTAACTGGAAAATTAAGAAAATCACAGAGTTTGATATTCCAATCGTTTGTGTAGGCAATATCACAGTGGGCGGAACTGGCAAAACGCCTATGACCGAGTATTTGGTCGAGTTGTTAAGTAGCTATTACAATGTTGCAGTACTTTCGAGAGGATACAAACGCAAAACCAAAGGCTTTATTTTAGCCTCGCCTGATATGTCGTTCAAACGGATTGGCGACGAACCTAAACAGATAAAACTCAAATTTCCAACAATTCCTGTCGCTGTCTGCGAAAAACGAGTGGAAGGAATTAATCGCCTCAGAGAGCTTCATCCTGAAGTAAACCTTATTATACTAGACGATGCCTTTCAACATCGTTACGTCGAGAGTTGGGTCAACATTGTGTTGATGGACTATAATAACCCAGTGTACGAAGATAGACTGCTCCCGTATGGGCGATTGCGAGATTTTCGTAGTTCACTAGAAAGGGCTCATATGTTTGTAGTTACAAAATGCCCCGATTCACTCTCTGCGCTTGATTGTCGAATTGTTCGCAACAACCTTGAGATGTTTCCCTATCAATCTCTGTTCTTTACTAAGATAATTTCAGGCAGTGCTTTACCTCTTTTCCCAGATTTGATTGGCACAACTGAGGCGCTAGTTGACAAACACCCAGTTATTGCAATCTCAACTATTGCTAACCCAACTTCATACCTTGACCGTATTGAACAGAACTATACTCTTGTTGATTATATAGCTTTCCCTGATCATCATACCTTCAGAATGAGAGATATAGAACGAATAGAGATGATGCTTAAATCGGCACCAGAGGATACAGTAATTGTGATGACAGAAAAAGATGCAGTTAAGTTGATGGGATCAAAGAAAATCAAGAAATCGACACGTGCTAAGATGTATTATATCTCTATTTCTATTGCTTTCAATGATAATAACGATAGCTCGTTTATTCGCATTTTATCGCAATATGTTTCGGAGAACTATAAATATAAGATTACTCACCCCCAATAGTGATTCATAATTGGCAATGCATAATCATTGATTATTTGAGTTAACAGTTGAAGTGCCGAAAAACTCCAAAACGCAATTGCGAAGTAATTGTAAGATTTGAAGTACGTTAAGACTCTATTCTAGTTGTTGATTTGAGTTGTTTTTTTAACCAATTATGCTCATTATCTTTTTTTTTTTAACCAAACGATGTACAGTAAGATTAAAACTATTGCAGAGCAACTATCTGATGAGTTGTTTGTAGCTAGAGATATAGATAAACCTGTTATTGGTATTATTCTCGGTAGCGGATTAGGTGGATATGCTGAGAAGATAGAACGCTCGGCTGTTAAAGATTATAGCTCGATTGAAGACTTTGCTTGTTCTACTGTTGAGGGACATAAAGGACGCTTTGTTGGCGGTATTGTTGGTGGGGTGAGCGTAATTGCTATGCAAGGTAGAGTCCATTATTACGAGGGTTACTCTATGGCTGACGTTACACTAGGTATTAGAGTGATGTGCGCAATGGGCATTAAGACACTAATTGTTACCAATGCTGCTGGAGGAGTGAATGAGGAGTTTAATGTGGGTGATATTATGTTGATTGAAGATCACATTAGTTTGTTGCCAAATCCTCTGATTGGTCGCAATATTGAAGAGATGGGTGTGCGTTTTCCAGATATGACAGAAGCTTATAGTAAACGTCTGCGCTCGATTGCAGTTAATTGTGCTACAAAGAGCGAAATCAAATTGAGGCGTGGAGTCTATGTAGCTTCGAGCGGACCAACATACGAAACTCCTGCCGAATATCGTTTTTTTAATAGAATAGGTGGAGATGCGTGTGGAATGAGCACAACGCCTGAAGTAATTGTGGCGCGTCACTGTGGGGTGGAGGTTCTTGGCTTTTCGGTTATCACAAATATTGGCTTTGGTGTTAAAGCTAATAAGGTTAATGCGCATAACGATGTGGTTGAAGCTTCGAAAATTGCGGCTAAACGCTTAGAAACCCTTGTTTCGCTCTCTATTCTACAGATAAATGCTCTTTTCGAGATGTAAAGTTGTAAATGTTGTGTTAATTACTGAGTTATGTCTAATAATAGAAAAATAGCAACGATTAAAGCGTCTAAACTGCTTGGTATTATTGATATCGAGTGGAGTTTACGTAGTGGGGTCAATATTCTCTCTGGGTACAATGGTTGCGGGAAGAGTACACTTCTTAAAGCTATCTCGTTGAAGTTGGTCGATGGTTCTTTGCCTCAAAACTTAAGACAGATTATTGAAAGTGTCAACATTGAGAGTTGTGGTGAAGCTGTTAGGGCTGATGATGTGTTGGTGCTCAATCGTAATTTAGATGGATTCCTAACTATTGGTTCGCCTGTCGAGGGGGTTAGCGAGCAACGATGCGCAATTTTTTACGATATTGTTGATAAACTTTTTGAGCTGAGTCGTAAGAAAGTTGATAGGCAAAAAGGTCTGGATAATTTGACCTTTAATCTTGAGGTTGCGCAAGGTCATACGGTAGTGGTTGCCTATGAATTTCTTTCGGCTGGAGAAAAATTGGCAGTGTCGCTATTCAAAGCAATTCTGTTGCGACCAAATGCTTCGGTTTTGGTAGTAGATGAACCTGAAGTGTCGCTCTCGTTGGAGTGGCAAAAGAGCCTTTTAGATGATATTCTAGCTTTAAATTCCGATATGCAGATAATTATTGCAACCCACTCTCCTGCTATTATTCTGCGAGGATGGTTGGATTGTGTAACTGAGATTGAGGATAGAATTCAGTTCGACAAAATGGTTAACTAGCAGACAATGCCAGTTCACCATTTTTTTTAGTTCTGTGTTTGATACTAATCTCTTGTTATGTTATACTC
>CAMTOL010000092.1 GCA_947074135.1 uncultured Rikenellaceae bacterium | reverse complement strand
ACGAGATTTCTGAATGTGACTGGAGTTCAGACGTGTGCTCTTCCGATCTAATATTGTCGTTATTGAGGGTAAAGTTAAACGACCTATGAGTTATGAGTTAAAACGTGATAATAGCCTAGAAACGCTTGTCGATATTGCAGGAGGGTTCACTGGCGATGCTTATACTCAAAATATATCTCTTTCTCGACGTTCGGGGGGAAAGCAATACCAACAATATACAATAGATATTTCGGAATTTCCTAGTTTCCTAATCAATGATAGGGACTCTGTATTTGTAGGGGAAATCTTGAAGACTTATGCAAATAGAGTTGCAATTGAAGGAGCAGTATGGAAGCCAGGTAACTACGAATTATCTGATAAAATAAAGACTGTAAAAGATCTTGTGGCTATTGCCGAAGGACTTACCGATAACGCTTTTGCTGGTCGTGCTCAAATTATTAGAACGCGATTAGATAAAAGTCTTGAGGTTATTCCAATTAATATCTCTAGAATATTGATGGGACAAAATCCAGATGTAACATTGCAAAAAGATGATAAAATTTTTGTATCCTCTATCAATGACCTAAAAGAGAGTGAAACTGTTACTATCAAAGGTGAGGTTAATATTCCTGATTCTATTTTTAGATATGGTAAGGGTATGACAATTCAAGATTTGATTATAATGTCAAAAGGTCTTAAACATTCAGCCTCTCTCGCTAGAATTGAAGTTGCACGTCGTGTAAAAGATGCTAATGCAATTGTTGTGTCAGATCAAAGAGCAGAGTTGTTCTCGTTTACAATTCCAGAGAACTTAGAACTTACAGAGGAGATTAACTCTTTTGAGTTAATGCCTTATGATGTGGTTTTTGTTCGTCGTTCTCCTGGATATCAAGAGCAGTTGAATCTTTTTATTAGAGGTGAGGTTAACTTTGAGGGCGAATATACTATTAGTAATGCAAATTACAGACTCTCAGACCTAGTAAATGCTGCAGGTGGAATAACACCTGAAGCTTATGCTAAAGGAGCTAACTTGCAGAGAAAGGTTACTGTTGAAGATTTGCAGCGCATAAGGTCGGTTAACAAGTTAGCTAAAGTTGCAAATAGAGAGAATCAAGGCTCTGAAACAATCAATTTAGAGGAAGATATCTTGAAGATTGGAGATTACTATCCTATTGGTATTGATTTGACCGCAGCACTTGCAGATCCTCAAAGTATTGCAAATATTACTATGCGAGAAGGAGATGTGCTAAGAATACCTACTTTTGATAATACTGTCAGTATTAGTGGTGCAGTGTATTACCCAACCTCAATGACTTATGATGCTAGGTTTAGTATTAGAGATTACATTAGGGGAGCAGGTGATTATAGCGATATGGCAAAACGCAGACCATTTATTATCTATATGAATGGTAATATTGCTACTTATGGAAGCCGAAATGCTAAGGTTGAGCCGGGTTGTAAAATCGTGGTGCCTTATAAACAGTATAGAGAACCTATGAATACTCAGGCTTGGATTAGTATCTCTACTTCGATTGTTTCGATGGCAGCAATGGTAACCTCACTGTTTAAATAATAGGATACAAAGAAGTCTAATATGTATAGAGTGTTATATAACCTCTCCATTGCATTATTTGTTGGATTGCTATATGTGGTGCAGTTTTTTAACGCAAAGGTGCGTAAGATGATTGTTGGACGTCGCAATCAGCATTACTCTACTACTTTAAGTTATACCAAAACTATTTGTGTTCACTGTGCGTCGCTTGGTGAGTTCGAACAGGGGAGGTCATTAATAGAGGCTCTAAGAGTTCACAATCCAAAGGCTAGACTTGTTCTGACGTTTTTCTCGGCTTCGGGTTACGAAATTCGTAAGAACTATGACGGGGTAGATGCTGTTTATTATTTACCTTTTGATAGACCTCGAAAAGTTAAAAAGTTTGTTCGAGAGCTTGGGGCAGAGGAGTTCTATATTATAAAGTATGAGTATTGGTATAACTTGCTCAAGGAGTTGAATCGAAGTGGGTGTAAAATCTATCTAGTTTCTGCAATTTTCAGGGAAAATTCTACTTTTTTCCGTTCGTCAATGCGTGGAGGTGCTTTTTATAGGGCAATGTTAGGGTATTTTACGACAATTTTCGTTCAAGACAACAATTCTAAAGAACTTTTGGAGTCAATAGGCTGCGCAGATAGTGTTGTGGTTGCTGGCGACACTCGTTTTGATAGAGTAGCGCAAGTTACTAAGAGTGCGAAACAGATTGCCATTGTTGAGGATTTTGTTCGAGGAAGTGAGTTGACAATTGTTTGTGGTAGCACTTGGGGTGCTGACGAAGAGTTGTTGTGCGAGGTTATGAAGATGAAGGAGGATTGGAAATTTGTTGTTGTTCCGCACGAGATTTCTCAAGGTGGGGTTGAACGATTGATTGAAAATAGTGGTCGGGTGGCGACCAAATATAGTGAAGGGGTTTTGAGGGATGGTTCTACGTTGTTTGTTGTCGATACGATTGGACTCTTGAGTTCGCTTTATCAATACGGCGAATTGGCATATATTGGTGGCGGTTTTGGGGTTGGTATTCATAATACACTTGAGGCTGCAACTTGGGGAGTGCCGATAGTTTTCGGACCTAAGTACGAGAAGTTTAGGGAGGCTAGAGAGTTGATTGCGGCGGGTGCTGCGAGGTCGATAAGCAGTGCAGATGAGTTGTTGGCGGCTTTTGAGAACTTTGCGGCGGAGCAGAAGGTGGTTGGCGCAAAGGCAAAGACGTACGTTGAGCATAATATTGGCGCAACCTCTAAAATAATCTCTTCGATTTACAATTAGTATTCGTCGTTCTGTTGTCTGAATTTAGAGTTGTTTTTCTAGTTAACACTCATCATTCTTAATCTATGTTACGTGTCAAATAGCAGTAAAAATGAGAACTTTGTAGCTTATTTTGGTTTTGGTTTTGTAGTTTTAAGTAAAATTTATATCTTTGTCTATTCTATTGGTGTATTGTGCTTAGTTAAAGCAGTGTAGTGCAGTCAGTTAGATCGTCAAAAATTAATTAAATTATTTATATACAACACCACTAAAAGATATGCAAAGTAAAGGTGCTATCAAGTTCTTAGCTATTATGCTCGCCGTAGCGTGTGCATTTCAGCTCTCGTTTACATTCGTTGCTCAAAATGTAACAAGCAAGGCGGATAAACTTCCAGCCGATCAAAGAGCAGTTTACCTCGATTCAATGAAGAATGAGGTCGTTTATAACCTAGGTCTAGTTAAGTACACCTATTCAGAGTGTCTTGAAAAGGAGATTAACTTAGGTCTTGACCTTCGTGGAGGTATGAACGTTACTCTTCAAATCGCTGTTGAGGATATTTTGAAAGCTCTTGCTGCTGACAATGCTACTAATCCAGAGTTTGTTGCGGCTATGAACCGTGCCAAAGCGATGGAAGCATCTTCACAAAGCGACTTCTTGACTCTGTTCTACGCTTCGTTCGTCGAAACAAATCCAAATGGTCGTCTTTCAGCTATCTTTGGAACTTATGACCTTCGTGAGCAAATCAATCCTAACACATCTAACGATGATGTAATTAAGGTACTCCGTGAACAGTGTGAAAGTGCAATTTCTAACTCTTTCAACGTACTTGCAAATCGTATTGACCGTTTTGGTGTAACTCAACCAAACGTTCAACGACTTGGTAACTCAGGTCGTATCTTGGTTGAACTTCCAGGTGTTAAAGATCCAGAGCGTGTGCGTAAACTGCTTCAAGGTACTGCTAACCTTGAGTTTTGGACAGTATATTCTGGTCGCGATATGGCTCCTATGTTTGTGGGTGCTGCTCGTGCAATTGCTGAAATCGAAGCTGCTGAAAAAGTTAGTACTCAAAGTGTTGAAGTTGCTGAAGCTCAGGTTGAAGATAAACAAGACGAAGTTGTTGATGATATCGTTGCTGAACTCGGTGCTCAAACCGCAGCTACTACCGACACTGCAACTCTTGCAACTGCAACAGGGTTGTTCTCGGTTTTCCAACCATTCGAATCTGATAATGCAGTAGTTGGTGTTGCTCGCTCTTACGATACTGTAAAAGTTAACAAATACTTGGCAATGCCTCAAGTTAAGGCGTTGTTCCCACGCGATGTTAAGTTTATGTGGAGCATCAAAGGTACTGACGCTACTAATACTTATTTCGAACTTTATGCTATCAAAGGTGGTTCGACAGGTCGTGCACCTCTTGACGGAGGAGCAGTTGTTGATGCAACTGGTCAATATCGTCAAATGGGTACTGACGCTGAGGTGTCGATGGTTATGAACGCTGCTGGTGCTAAGACTTGGGCACGTATGACAGCTGATAATATTGGTAGCTGTATCGCTATCGTTCTTGATGACTTTGTATATAGTGCACCAAGGGTAAATGGCGAAATTACTGGTGGTCGTTCTGAGATCTCAGGTAATTTTACAATCACTGAAGCTCGTGACCTTGCTAACGTATTGAAGTCAGGTAAACTTCCTGCTCCAGCTCGTATTATTCAAGAGTCAGTTGTAGGTCCAACACTTGGTCAAGAGTCTATCGACGCAGGTATGGGTTCGTTTATCTTGGCGTTCGTGCTTGTACTTATCTATATGATGTTCTTCTACAACAAAGCTGGTTTTGTTGCCTCAATCGCACTTATCGCAAACTTATTCTTCCTATTCGGAGTGTTGGTTAGCTTCGGAGCTGTGTTGACACTTCCTGGTATTGCCGGTATCGTACTGACGATGGGTATGGCCGTTGATGCGAACGTGATTATATATGAGCGTATCAAAGAGGAGATACGTGCTGGTAAAGGCTTTACACTATCTATTGTAGATGGTTTTAAGAATGCTTACTCTGCAATTATAGACGGTAACGCTACAACGCTTATCACTGGTGTTGTTCTATTCCTATTCGGTTCAGGTCCAGTTCAAGGTTTTGCAACAACTCTTATCATCGGTATCCTTACCTCGTTGTTCTGCGCTATCTTTATCACTCGTTTGATTTTCGAAGCAGTTGCAGCTAAAGGTAAAAAACTATCGTTCTCGAACAAGTTTACTGAAAACTTCTTGAACAAAACTAAGATTAACTTCGTAGGTATGCGTAAATATACTTACATCGTTTCAGCTGTATTGTTTATCACAGTTATCATTTCGTTGGCAACTCGTGGTTTGGAGTATGGTATCGACTTCTCAGGTGGTCGTACTTATACAGTTCGTTTCGACAAACCAGTAACGGCTAATGAGGTTCGTAGCGCACTCGATAAAGTATTTACTGACGGTGCTATGGAGGTTAAACAATATGGTTCGGAAGACCAAAACCAAATGCGTATCACCACTCAATACAAATATGCTGATGATGCAGAGGGTGTAACTAACGAGATTAACGAAATGATGTACAAAGCTCTTGCTCCATTGTACTCTGGTGATATCTCGGTTGAAGACTTCACAACTACTGTGAGCAACCCACTTGGTATTATTTCGACAGACAAGGTAGGACCTTCGATTGCAAACGATATGAAGCGTGATGCTTTCATTGCAGTTGCTATCGCTCTTGTTCTTATCCTACTCTATATCATCTTGCGATTCCGCAAATGGCAGTATGGTGTTGGTGGTGTAGTATCACTTATCCACGATGCTGTTATCACAATTGGTATGTTCTCGTTGTTCTATGGTGTTCTTCCGTTCAACTTGACAGTTGACCAAGCGTTTATTGCAGCGATTCTGACAATTATCGGTTACTCTATCAATGACACTGTGGTTATCTTTGACCGTATTCGTGAGAATGTGGCACTGTTCCCAAAACGTGATTTGAAAGAGAATATGAACAATGCGTTGAACCAAACTTTAGCTCGTACGGTGAACACTGCGGGTTCTACTGCGGTAGTACTTCTTGCAATGTTTATCTTCGGTGGTGAGGTTATCCGTGGATTTATCTTCGCACTTCTTTTCGGTGTGGTAATCGGTACTTTCTCTTCACTATTCGTTGCAACTCCAGTTGCTTACGACTTGATGAACAACAAAGATAAAAAAGAGTCTAAAAAAGACAATAAGTAGTACAACAGTAGCGTTATTAGTGAGGTTAGGTTGGAACAACCGCACCTCATTAACATAGCTACGTAAAGTTAATTGAGAGCTTAAAAGCGATAAAACCATAATTGGTCATCGAAAACGCTAGTTTTCGTCAAAAGTTTTTGGTTTTCCCTTTTTTCATAAAGGGGAAAGTAGAGCGGTTGAACAGAACAAATAATGACCCTCTATTTGCCGCGCCAAAGGCGTGGTAAATTCCCAAAAAGCGCAAACTCGAAGAGTTTGCAAGACCTATAATGGAGAATAAACTCTATAATAGCGATTAATTAAAAGTATTAACTAAAATAGTCAAAAACAGTGGGATTTATTCTTACAATACTTATAATCGTAGCACTCTTTTGGGTGCTACGTTTGTTAGCACCCTATATTTTGTTGGCACTTGTTCGTCGCCAACAGAAGAGATGGGCAAATGGTCAGCAGGGTGGTGGATTTAATGCTGGTTCTCCTTTTGGAGGAGCATATACTAATAACTCTAGTGAGAGTGATAAACGTAAAGAGGGTGAAATCAGAGTTGAAAAGAATGCAACCTCAAAACAGCACTCTCGCAATATAGGCGAGTATGTCGATTTTGAGGAGGAGAGCTAAGTGTTGTGGGCTTGTGAGCTAGATGAGGTGTAGATCTTTTTGATAACTCTGTTGATAGCTTAGATATGTATAAGATTATTGAGTAAGCAGTGACTTCGGTGGTAAGTCGCTGCTTATTATTGTTTGTAGGTTATGTACTTGCTTTGGGCGATAGATACGTGAATTGATGAAGCTGTGGCGATAAGAATTAATACCCCACTTAGCTCTATGCCGAAATAATCGAATATTAAAGTCGTAATTAATAGTGCTGTGCCGTAGAGCGTATAAACCCAAAAATAGAGCCTTTGCAGCCCTTTAATATCTATGACGGTATGTTCTGAGCCGTACCACCACTTGCCTTTGCAGAGAAATCTGACCGCCTTTTGAGAGTATCTCGCAAGAAGTGCAATTGAGAACATCAATATGGAGCATAGTATTATTACAAAGTTCCAACTCATAACCTGATATATTTGTTTATCAAGAAAAGGTTAGCTCACCAATATATAGACAATGATGCTAACCTTTTAAATGTTATATTGTTTAAAATAACGCCCTATTTGCGCATAGCTACTACAAACGCATTACTAAATTGTTTGTAGTTTTTTGAGATGTTCTTGCAAGCAACTTCTGCGTCATTTCTAGAGAGATATGAACCTTGATAATAGACCTTACTGCCACTTAACGTTTGCTGTTCAATCACATTGTTTAATCCGCTAAATTGAGATGTAGAAACAGGGGTTGTACTCGTTGTAAGCATAATTCTGTATAATACTCCTGTTGATGTTGATGTTGATTCTTTGTTGGTCGATTTATTGCCTGTATTGTTTAGGTATTGGCGATAATGATTTTCTAAATCAGTGTCTTTAGATAAATTTTCGTCATCAAGGTTGATGTTGCGCATCTTCAACTCGGTTAGAGCTTGAAGTTGAGCTTCAAACTCTTTATCTACCTCTTTTGGACGCTTGTAATTTGGGTCGCGTATCTCCAAAGGATAGGTAGCCATACGACGTTTAAAGGCGTCAAGTTGCGATGTAAGTTTGTCAATCTCTTTGTTAATCTTTTTTGCTTTACTTTTTCTTGCAGTCGGTAGCTCGTTGTTTAGTTCAGAGATTTGTCTGCTTAGTATTCTGCTTTCAATTATTAGTGTATTGTATGCACTTTTTGTAGAGGTGTTCACACTGCTAAAAGCAATAGTGTTCTGATTTTTATTGCTTCTTGATTGTTTT
>CAMTOL010000091.1 GCA_947074135.1 uncultured Rikenellaceae bacterium | reverse complement strand
AGTGGGGGATGAGGTTGAGGTGTATGAGACGGGCGTATGAATGAGAGTAGTTTTTTTTTTTACAAGCAGAAGACGGCATAGGTGATTTCTGAATGTGACTGGAGTTCAGACGTGTGCTCTGCCGATCTTGGCAAGTAGTAAATCTTGGGAGAAAATTTGTAATGATTTAGGTGCGCTTAATCATAATTTTAATGAATCTCCATTCTATTTAAGTGCAGAACAAATCAAAAAATCGTGCCAATCATTTAAGGCTACAAGTGAAAAGGAGGTACGTTTGCTATGCAAACAGGATACAAGAGATAGTCGTCCTGATGTTTTTGTTCAAAATGATCTATTTTTGTTACCAGTAAAAAATGGCAGCTACTGCATAGTTAAAGGAGAGGGATATGTTGATATTCCTCAAATAAATTCTTTACCTAAAGAGTATGATTCGAAACTTGATTTTAGGTTGGATTCTGCTGAGGTTGGAGATTCAGAGATGCAACATCTTGACTTTGCTTACGCTTCTTCGTTGATACGAACTTTTATGGGTGACGATTCTTTGTTGCTTACAATTAGAGGTCGAAAATACACGCCCAAATTTTCTTTTCGAGTTGGTAAACAGACAATTGAAGTTGAGAGTGTTCAGACCGAAGTTGATGCAGGGTATGAGGGTAGAGATAAAATAGTATTGATAGAGGCTAAAAACTCTAAAACTGCAAATACCATCGTTAGACAGCTATTTTATCCTTATAAACAGTGGAAAGCACACTCAAATAAAGAGGTTTATTTATTGTTTTTCGAGAAGCAGGGAAATTTCTATAATATTTGGCAATATAGTTTTGAGAATGAAGATGATTACAATAGTATAAAATTATTGAAATCTGAAAGATACGAGATAATAGGACCCAATAACAGTAATGGATAATGTTGCAGCCTTATTATAAATCTAACGAACGTGATTTTACGCTTTTGTTTGGCGATTGTGTGGAGCTTATGCCTGAGATTGACTTTAAGTTCGATATGATTTTCGCAGACCCACCCTATTTCTTGTCCAATGATGGGATTTCGGTGCAGAGTGGCAAGTTAGTTAGTGTAAATAAAGGGGAGTGGGATAGGTCTAATGGTTTCGAAGCTGATAATGAGTTTAACTACAAATGGCTGAAGGCTTGTAGGGAGTTGCTCGCTGACAATGGTACGATTTGGATTAGTGGCACATTTCATAATATCTTTTCTGTAGCTCAAATGTTAACTGAACTTAACTATAAGATATTAAACACTGTAACTTGGGCCAAAACAAATCCACCTCCAAACTTGTCGTGTAGGTATTTTACACACTCTGCTGAGTTTATTCTTTGGGCGAGAAAAAGCCAAGATTCTAAACATTTGTTCAATTATGAGGTCATGAAACAACTTAATGGAGGAACGCAAATGAGAGATGTTTGGAGTTTACCCGCTATTGCAGCTTGGGAAAAGAGTTGCGGAAAGCACCCTGCTCAAAAACCGTTGGCGTTACTAAGCCGTATAATATTGGCATCTACAAATAGACATAGTTGGGTTTTAGACCCATTTTGTGGTAGTAGTACTACGGGAATTGCAGCAAATTTGTTAGGGCGTAGATTTCTTGGAATTGATAGTGAGGAGGAGTATTTACGTATGAGTGTTTGTCGAAGTGAGGAGTTAAGGACACCTGAAAATTTTGAGTTGTATCGTAAAAAGTTAAATATAGTGAATTATTGATTATGTATGCAAAAGATTGTAATTGATAGCGATATACCGTTTATTGGGGGTGTGTTTGAACCCTACTTTGAGGTGCTCTACCTTAAAGGAGTTGATTTTACGAATGATAATATAAAAGATGCTTCGGCACTCGTTGTTCGTACTCGTACTAAATGTAATGAGGAGCTTCTTGGTGGCTCGAAAGTTCAGTTTGTCGCAACTGCTACTATCGGTACAGACCATATCGACCTAGATTATTGTGCTAAACAAGGAGTTAATGTCGCTTCGGCGGCTGGTTGCAATGCCCGTGCGGTTGCGCAGTGGGTCTTTGCTGCACTTGAAATGTTGGAGCGTAAGAGTGAATTAATGACTGGTTATCGACTTGGTATTGTGGGTGTTGGGAATGTTGGGACCGAGGTTGAGGCTATGGCTCTGGAGCGAGGAGTTGAGATATTGAGATGCGACCCTCCACGTCAGCAACGTGGCGATAATGGTTTTGTGACTCTTGATAGACTTTTGGCTAGGTGTGATGTGGTTACGCTGCACGTTCCACTCACTGAATTGACTAGAGATATGATTAATCGAGATTTTTTGTCGAAATTAGGGCAGAAAACGGTAGTTATGAATTCATCTAGAGGTGAGATTGCTGATGAAGCAGCTATATTGGAGGCTATCTCGCAACAAAAGGTGCGCTATGTGGTCGATGTCTGGAGGGGTGAGCCCGATATTAATCTAGAGCTATTGCAGTGTGCTGAAATTGCGACACCGCATATTGCAGGCTATTCGGCGCGAGGCAAGGCACGAGCAACGACAATGAGTGTTAGAAGTGTTGCCAATTATTTCGAAATAAAGGAGTTAAAAGAGTGGGATTGTTCGGTTGGTTATGAGCTGGAGCGTGCCGAGAGTTTTGATATTAAATCCTCCGATGCAGCACTTCGTCTATCGCCTCAATCGTTCGAGTCGCTCCGCACAATTAGATACTAAATTAATTGTTGCATAATTTGATAAAAAGATGCTATATTTGTATATTAAATAGGCATTATAACTATAAAAGTAGAGAAGAATAACAACATAATTTTACAACAATAGTCTTTTGGCTGCTGCACTAAATCGAAATCAGGAAAATTTGGAAGAACGCACAGAAGTTAGAAGACCCTCGATTGCGTGGGTCTTGATGTGGCGTTCTTTGGCTTTTCCTGGGCCGCGATTTAGCGCAAACAGATCCCACGCTTTTCTATGATTACAATTAATCAACTCCTGCCCCCTGAATTAACCTGTTTTGAATTTTACCCATTAGATCACTTCGATTCTAATTGCACTATTGAAGGACTATACGTACACTTCAATACAAACACTTTAGAACTACTCGTTCTGTTTTGTGACTTCGACACTAAGACTATCGATTGGTATTTTCGTCTGAAGCTTCAATGTAGCGGAAATTTTGAACGAGTGATAAAAGAGATTGAAAATACGTATCAAACACAGAAACAGGGTGTTATGTCACAAAACATAGAACAAAAACTACTGTCGCTCTTTGTGCCTCAAAAGCCAATCTCAATTTGCATCAAGCACTAGTTCTATAGAAAACAGACAAAAACATACATTTGCGTCGAATAACAGATTAATTTGTTGCATATTATTACAACAAATTGAGCCAATCTGCCGTTTCCATTATTAGGATGTAAAAACTCTCCAATATCTAATTCTTAACTCTAAATTCTTAATTTAAGAAAAGTGTAATCAAAAAAAAATTAATATCTTTGTGCGTGTGAAACAGTTAGTGAGAATCAAAAAATGGTTATTGGTGGTGCTCGTTAGTGCCACTTTTTGTGTTGATGGCTTTGCCCAACTTAATAAATCATATTTTTATACCAGAGGCCGTGAGTTTATACTCGAAGGTAGATATCGTGATGCGATTGAGTCGCTCAACATTCTACTTCGTAGCCAAACAGACGAGTATGAAGGATACTTTCTACGTGGGGTTGCGAAATATAACCTCAACGACCTTCACGGTGCTCATAGTGATTTTACCGATGCTATAGGACATAATCCAGTCTATACTCTGGCATTTCAATATCGTGGAATTACTCGTTCTCGACTCGGTATGTATAACGAAGCACTCGAAGATTTTGGAAAAGCTATCGAGATGCGCCCAAATTTTGCTGGGGCTTACTACTCTCGTGCTGTGACAGCGTTCCTTAACCAACAATTCGAAAGTGCTATCAAAGACTATAATGTCTTTATCCGGATAGAACCTTTGAGTGTTGACGGATATGTCAATCGAGGAACGGCTAAACTCTATCTCAAAGACACAACTGCTGCAATGAACGACTATAATAAAGCCGTTCAGGTCAACCCCTATAACGATAATGGTTACCTTCGCCGAGGACTTTTGTATCTCATCAAAGGCGATACTGACAAGGGCATTGCCGATATGAACTCTGCTCTGTCGATTGATTCTACAACTGCTATTGGTTACTTTTATAGAGCTATGGGGCAGAACCAAAAAGGTCGAATCAATGAGGCTCTCTCGGATTTTGGCAAAGCGGTAGAGTATGATCCTACAAACTCAGTAGCAGTGTTTAATCGTGCAATTTTGCGTTCGCAAATTGGTGATTACAACCGAGCGATAGACGACTATACTATTGTTGCCGAACAAAACCCTTCAAATGTGTTGGTTTACTATAATCGAGCGGCGGTATATGCCCAAATTGGCGATATCCAAAAAGCGATTGACGACTACACTAAGGCAATCGAGATTTATGGCGATTTTGCTAATGCTTACCTCTATCGTAGTTCGCTCAAGGCGGCACTTGGCGATAGACGTGGTTATGAGGCAGATAAACGCAAGGCTGAACAGTTAATCTCGCAGTATCAATCTAGATTCTTGACTGAGGGCGAAACTGCCTTTGCAGACACAAGTTCAAGGTTTAGCGATATTATCAGCTTTAATGCCGATTTTGACGATAAAAATATGGCTCGTCTGAGTTCTCGAACTTTGACTAAATTCAGACCATTGTCGATGTATCAACTGACCTTTGTAAACCAGGTTGATACTACTGCTGGATTTGATCATAAGAAGTTTGACAATGAGAATGTTATAGCAGAGATTAATAAACTTGGACTCGAAAACATTGTTATCTCGAACCGAGGCAGTGACCTTCCAGGGTGGCGATTGATGGAGCTTGAGGAGAAATACTCAGAGCAGGAGAGTGCAGGTTACACCTTTGCTCGTGGGGTGGTTAGCTCGTTGATGAAGCAATACACGACAGCTATGAACTACTATTCGTTCCTTATTTCGGATAACACCCAAAATGGTTTGGCATACCTAAATAGAGCGGTAACCGAGGCTGAGATGACTGAGTTTATGGCATCGCTTGAGGGTGATTACCAGAATATTGCTGTTCAGAACGACCCTGTTGAGCGGTTGAATAGCACAAAACAGAGCAAAACGTTCGATTTTAGTTCCATAATTGCCGATTTGCACCGAGCTGCAATTTTGATGCCTCAGTTTCCACATATTTTCTATAATCTAGGTTATATGTACACATTGAAGGGTGATATCCCGGCGGCAGTTGAGAACTACAGCAAGGCAATTGAGTTGTTCCCTTATTTTGGTGAGGCTTACTACAACAGAGGTTTGTTGCAGCTTGCCATTGATGAGAAGGAGAAGGGTGCGCTCGATTTGAGTCGCGCAGGGGAGATAGGCATCGAACAGGCTTACGCTGTAATCAACGCAATGACAGCAAATTAATTCACATTCATAATTCATAATTGACAATTTTTAACAGTGGAGCAAATTAGAAAAACACTCGCTAACAGCGCAATTGCACGATGGACAGTGCTCATTATGGTATCTCTAACAATGATGTTCGGATACTTCCTAACCGATGCAATAGCACCCCTAAAATCACTTCTCGAAAACCAACTTGCGTGGGATAGTACCGATTTCGGTATCTTCAATAACGGCTATGGATGGTTGAATGTTAACCTCTTTATGATGATTGTTGGAGGTATTATTTTAGATAAGAAAGGGGCTCGATTTACTGGTACAATGGCTATTGTGGTGATGTTCCTTGGGGCTTGTCTGAAGTATTATGCTATTGCATATATGCCAGTTAGCGATGCTACCTTCTTTGGTATCAAACAACAAGTCTTTACTGCTGCTCTAGGCTACGCTATCTTTGCTTTTGGATACGAAACCGTTAATATTACAGCAACTAAACTGCTCGTTCGCTGGTTTGCAGGCAAAGAACTTGCTCTTGCTCTAGGTATGAATGTTGCCTTTGCTCGACTCGGAACTATGATGGCTATGGGTGCTCCTCTGCTTATCTTTGAGTGGACAAATTCTATCTCTGCTCCAATTCTGTTCGGTACAGTGATGTTGCTGCTAGGTCTGCTTACATTCCTAGTGGTTATCCTTATGGATAAAAAACTTGATAAAGAGATTCAAAGCTCTGCTGTGGCCAGCGATGAGGAGAAGTTCAAGACTTCAGATATTTGGTCGATTGTCAAGATGAAGGGATTTTGGTATATCGCCATTCTGTGCCTTGTTTTCTATGTGGCAATTATGACCTTCCAAAAGTTTGGTGTTCAGTTTATTGGTATGAAATTCGCAATAGACGAAATAAATGCTGGATACCTGTTAATGGTACTGCCTATTGGGGCGCTATTCCTTACACCACTTTTTGGTGGCGTTTACGACAAAGTTGGCAAAGGTGCAACAATGATGATGCTCGGCTGTGTGATGATTATAGTAGTCTATGCGCTATTTGCAATACCGTCGTTAACAAGTATTTATGCGCTTATTGCTATTGTGGTGCTGCTAGGTATTGCCTTTTCGCTTGTGCCGTCGGCAATGTGGCCTTCGGTAGCTAAAATTATTCCTCAACAAAAACTAGGAACTGCCTATGCGCTTATTTTTTGGGTGCAAAATATCGGACTTGCCTATGCTCCACTAGCGGTTGGCTTTATTCTTGATAAGTATTGTAGAGTTGACGATGGAAGTGGTGCGGTTATGTATGACTATACACTGCCAATGGTACTATTTATGTCGCTTGGCGTAATAGCATTGCTATTTTCATTCGCGCTTAAAGTTGAAAACCGCAAAAAAGGATACGGACTCGAAGAACCAAATATAAAAAAATAGTTATATTTGAGAAACTAGTATTATGTAAATATTAATAAACAATGAAAAAAATAGTTTTATTAGCAACTATGGTACTTCTTACTGTGGGTGCTACTGCGCAAATTTCGGCATATAAAAGTGGGGTATCTGCTGCTGTTGATGGTTATTCGTTGCCTCGCACAATTGTTGAGGTGAGAGTAGTTCAAGAGCGAGAAGTGATAATTCGTGGTCCTTATGCTCGTTATGCTTCGCAGTATCTTAGGGTTAGTGGTGCTCCAATGAGTGATAGGGAGTCTTATAAGATTTTGGGTGCAACACTTAGTTGGACTACAGAACCTGATCCTAATCAAATCTATGCTATTTATGATAAAAATGGCGCATTGTCAAAAGTTTTTTCGTGGTTACCTCCTCAGGTGAGTGACGCGGTGGAACTTCCAGCCGATAGTGATTTCAAAGGCACGCAGTTGGGTGGTCGAACTCCGTTTACAGATATGGGGACTAGTACAATTGTTCAGAACAACGATGGACTAGATATAGAGCGTATGTCGGGTGTTGAGAAGAGTACAGAAGAGATGGCATCCGCAGCCGCAGCTGTGATTTTCAAGATTCGCAAACGTCGTATTGAACTTATAACCGGTGAACAGGGTGAAAATGTTTTTGGTGCTGGACTTCAGGCGGCGCTCGACGAGATGAGTCGTATTGAGAGCGAATATGTGGCTTTATTCCTTGGAAAAAGATATGTACAACGTACAGAGATGAAGTTTAGTGTAATTCCTGAAGATGGCAAAAATCGTATTGTTGCTTTTCGATTTACGCCAACCAAAGGGGTAGTGGCTCCAACTGACTTGTCGGCAAATCCAGTGAACTTGGAGTTTTCTGTTGTATCTACTTCTTCGACTTCATCGGGAAAACGCCCAGCAGGTAAAACTGTGCAATATAGGGTGCCTCGTATCGAACTAGTAACACTAGTAGATGGAACAACTACTTTTGCGTCGGAGAATATTCCGATTTTCCAGAACGGTGTTATGGTTGAAGCGCCAATCCTATAAAAAACTCATAGAAGCTAAGATTATATATGCTAGAATGTAAGAGAGGCGTT
>CAMTOL010000090.1 GCA_947074135.1 uncultured Rikenellaceae bacterium | reverse complement strand
ATAGGAAATTGCAAGCAATATACCGAAAAACCTCATTTTTTATTTTACTCCACCTCTTAAGTCTTACAAGTCATACGGATTTGCGCTTGGGAATTGGAACTTTATGTCATTGCTCTAACACTGCTTTCCAGCGTTACTTTTTTGAAAAAAAGTAACACAAAAAACTTTTACCTACAAACCTCTCTAACACTATTCTCTCTTAAAAGTTGTCAAATTGGCGATTAGACAACGCTGTAAGAATTTTTATAAGGGAGCATACAAAAGTATGTGACCGAAAGAAAAATTCGAAACAAGGAAGCATCAACCCCAATTTCACGGCTTTTAGTCTTCTATGATAACACGAAATCCTACATTCCAAGGAGCCTGCCAAGGTAAGAAATTGCGACGAGTAGCCACTGTCGAACGTTTCGCTCGCTCGTACCACGAACCTCCACGCACCACCTTATCAGCTGCTATCATACTAGGATCACTCGAACGTTCAAAATCACTACGTGTCCACTCCGCCACATTACCATTCATATCATACAACCCCCAAGGATTTGGCTTATACTGTCCCGGTGCTGTAACCAACATATTACCATCATTGACCGTTTCGTCTTTTGGTATATAATTTTGAAAACGATACCAAGGATTATTTTTACGCATCGGCATAGGGTCAATACCAATCACAGCCATATCAGTAAGACTTGCATCTGCCAGGTTTTCATAAGGAGTAAAGTCGCTATTACGATCACCAAACCAGAAATCAGAGTCTGAACCCGCTCTTGCTGCCCACTCCCACTGCTCTTCGCTCGGAAGCATCACTTTCAGACCACTCTTAGCACTCAACTGCTCGGCAAATTTTTCTGCATTAACATAGCTAACCTTAGTAGCTGATAGCTCTGGCATACGAACATCATAGCCTGGAGTTGTATGGTCTTTCCAGAACTGACCAACATAACGGCTGTCGTGTTCTGGCACTAGGGAGTGCATCTGAGCATTTGTAACCTCGGTAGCACTCATCCAGAAACCTCGTTTAATATCGACCTTGTGAGGTGTTTTGGTCTGGTGTTTACCATTGCCACCTGCAATATAACTACCTGCTGGAATATAGACAAAAGTCATAGTTTGACCACCACCCAAATCAACAACTCTAGTCTCACGACCTGCAACCATCTTAGCTGCCTCCTCTGCTGTGAAAGGCCAATTCTTTACCTTTGGAATTTTCACACGAACATCGCTTCGATGTGGAGGCATAACTGGTGTGATAGCTCCTTTTGCTTTTAACACCTCAGCATAGTCCGCAATCTCCTTTTCCCAATCCACAACAGCCACATCACAGGCATATTTCGCCGCCATCTCTCTACGTCTTTGGTCCTGATTAACCACATCACCAGCAGTTGTAGTATATGGACTATGTTTGAACGAGTTATAATAAGGGACATTGAAATCCAGCCATTTGTATAGCGTCTTAATCTCGTCGCTTGTAAGTTTAACTCCGTGATGGTTGTTCTCTAATATTTGGAACATCTCTGAGTTCATTGTAGCATACTCATAAGGGTTCAACACTGCCATTTCAGCCTCAGGACCTTGACGATAGAAGTATGGATGGAAGTTCAGATAGCTCTTTGAGTAGTAACGAGTTCCTGCCCAATCAGTAATACTATCGAGCGATGTATCTTTGTAATTAAGCGGCACTCTACCCTCGCCATTATGACAAGCAACACAAGCCCTGTCGAGTATCGGTTGAATATCGTGTTCAAAAGTCATTGGGCGAACGCCTGTCTTTGGTTTGACAATATTTACTGGTTTTTGAGCCGATGCCATTACACGTTTTGGTATTGGTATCATATTTTGGTCTTCGTGACAACCCACACACGAAACTGTTTCGCCTGGCATAGCTGTAAACCACGATCTCATCAGCTGAATTGCACGTCCTTCGCTATCGAGTGGTTGCAGTGCAATCGGAGTATTAGCAGGAACAGTAAACAACGCCGAACCATCTTCGTTAATCTCCACTTCGCCTAGTTCACGTTTAATATCCCAACCCGCTTGAATACCTTGCGCTACGTGGTCAGATAGTGTTTTTAAATAGGCAAACTCATAGGTCAAAACTCTTAGTTTTTTGACTGTTCCACGAGGCACTCCTGGCAACCCCTCGCCTTCATAAATATCTTGAATAAATACAGTTGCATCATCTTTGGTAAGATTCACTCTATCTGGAATCGTTGGAGGAACTGGGCGTTTCTTCAAAGGTATAGGGCTAATAAACCCTTCGCCTTCAGCCTGGGCAAGTAGCACCATATTATCAAAGATATCTACTAAATAGATACCCCAAAGCGCATTTTCGTTCAACTTTGCAGAAACCAAGAAATACTTATCCGTGATTGGGTAAGGTTTAACAAACTGAGGCCATACGCCATTAACCAACTCATCTTTTACGATTGGCACAATCGGACGTGTCGAAAATGGTATCTCCTGCACCATACCCTTCTCCTCTTTCCTCGACTTCTCGGGGTCAAAAATTATCATTCGACCACTACGAACTACGCCGTGGTGACCAGAAATTATGCCCACAAACGCCGAAGTGTGACCCGGCAGGGGTTGCATATCAAAAGTAGAGTTAGGAAAGTATGAACCACTACCATACAACGCCTTCTGCTCCGTTCCATCAGGGTTCATCGAGAAAACGATACGTGAATAGTAGTGCATCAAGTCGGTATATTCCCACCTAGTGTACATAATACGACCATTGTTCATAACAGTCGGGTTCCAGTTACTCTCCTGATCGAAACACAGGCGACGAATATTTTTTGTCTGCGGGTCATAGAGTACAAGGTTAGAGATAGGGTCATCGCCATTAACACAAGGTACACCATGATAACCAAGGTTAGAGTTTGACACAATCTTACCATTGGGCAAATACGAAGCATCGAACAACTCTACATCAGCATCGTCAGGAGCGGTAATCTGCTTAAATCCATTACCATCGACACCAACCTCGAAAAGTTGCCAACGACCCTTCTCGTCTGCCGAGCTAAACAACACTCTATCTGCGTCCCAGTGCAACTGCGGTTCTGAAATCTTCTTACCACCTTCAGCTCTAAAGACAACTCTTTGAACAGGTTTCTCGCCACGCAATCCCGAGAATTCAACTATCTCAGCAGCTCCGCCTGTGCGAGAGGTTGAGAGCAGAGATGACCAGTTGTTTGGAGGTGTTCCGAGCGAGTTGGGATTGCCTTTTCTGTCCCAACCACCCATATGCGATTTGACTGCTATAAACTTATCGAAATCCAATTCGGGATTCGACAACAAAATCTCGCGACGCAATTTAACAGCCTCTTCAAGTGCAGGAACAGCATCTTTATTGAGCTCGTCAATATTCTTTAAAACTTTGTTAGCATTGACCAAAACCATAAGTTGGTCATACTTAGGTTGCCACTTTTGAATATCATATCCTTTATGAGATTTGAAATCCATAAAAGCTTTCTCGATAGCCACAACATCAAAAAATTGCAAGTCAGTTTTTAGTGACTCCAACTTTTGAGCAATAACGCTATCTGGGTGTTGTTTGTTACTATCTTTTAGCTCTGACTGAGCAAAAGTGAGAGTCGAACATAAAGACAACCCGACTATAATAAGTACTCTTAATTTAATTTCTTCAGAAAATTTCTAGTTAAAACCATTACTATTTATTAGTTTATTAATAGTATCATTCAAGTAGTGCGAAATAGCTTCGACATACCCACCCTTTGATATATAAATAAATGTAGGCTCAGCATAAACATTGAACGACATATTAAGCGATGAGTGATCGCCTTTGAGATCTGAGATAGCTAACCACTCTACTCCATCTTTATCACTCATCTTAGCAAAATCCTCAAAACTAGAGGCATTATAAACAGAGATAAACTCAAGTTTACTCACATCAACATTTTTATAGGCAAGCATCAATGCCACTCGTGTATTTAGCTCAAATGAGTTCATCGAACCAAAAATCAAGAGCACATCTTTTTCATTTTTGAATTCATTATACGAGAATTGATATTTTTTCGAAGTAGTAGCTCTAAAGTCGCCAATCTCATCTCCAACACCTACTTGATAAGACTCTATATACTTAATAATACTTTTAGCATAAGGGTCACTTTCTTTTATGTGAGCGGGTAATTTACTATATATTTTTTGGAGTTGTTTCTTATCGAACATAGCTCTAAGCAAAAAGAGTCTTTGCGCCACACCATCGATGTTTGCATATTTGGTATAGATAGCAACAACTTCGGCATCAAGTTTTGCTTGGGTAGCGTTATATTGCTCTTCAATTTTATTTTTTTGATTTTCGTCGGTTGCTTGCGAAAATCTATTTGCTAACTCATCAAGTTGCGGATTAAAGGTATTGTATTTAATCACAACTAGGCTATCAACGTCTGTTAATTTAGATATTTCACCTTTACGTTGAGCTACAGCATTTAGCGCAAAGAGTGACACAATAGCTATTAACAATATCTTTCTCATCAATTTAGGTTTTATTTATAAAAGGTTTATCATTTGTTACTGCGGCGGCGTTCAGACCACCACAGTATTTTTTAAAATTATAGGTCGTTGAACATTTCGAGTCCTTGCTGTGGAGTTAATCCGTCGTGCACTACTGCGTGAACTGCTTGAATCATCGCCACTGGTTTTTCGCTCTGGAACACGTTGCGCCCCATATCCACACCTGCCGCACCATCATTGATAGCCTTATAGCAAAGTTCCAATGCTTCAAGTTCAGGAAGTTTCTTACCACCTGCAATCACAACTGGCACTGGACAAGCCGCAACAACATTCTCAAAACCGTCGCAATAGTAGGTCTTAACGATATTTGCTCCGTTTTCGGCTGCAACTCTCGAAGCCAGTCCAAAGTAACGTGAATCCCTCGCCATATCCTTACCAACAGCCGTTACACCCATCACCGGAATACCATATTTAGCACCATTATCAACAGCTTTATATAGGTTTGCAACGGTACGCGCCTCCATCACAGGGTCGCCAATTGCCAACATCACAGCCATTGCCGACACGTTCATACGAAGAGCATCTTCAATGTCAATAATTACGTTATCGTTCAACTCTGTAAGGATAGTCGAACCTGCATCTGCACGCAAACAGATTGGTTTATTGAAAGTTGGAGGTACGGTTGATTGCAGAATGCCTCGTGCGCACATAATACAGTCGGCATACTCGATTAGAGGAACTATATTGAGGTCAATTCGCTCTAGTCCTGAGGTTGGACCCATAATAAAACCGTGGTCGAACGCCAACATAACTGATTTGCCCGATTTTGGGTTAAATATACGCGAAAGTCTATCTTTCATACCCCAAGGGAGGTTGCCTGCACCCTTAACGTGGAACGTTTGGTTAGCCACCTCGGTTCCAATACCAAAGCGTGAACCCTCTCTTAGATCATCTAAATCTGCCATTGCAATAAAATGTATTTAAGTTAAAATTAAATCAAAAAATAAAACGTCATTCAAGTAATCGGAAACACAGTTTCCGTCAGAAGTTTTTGGGTTTGTCATCACTCTAGCCAATGCCCTAACGGCGGATTGAACCGTTTTGAAGATTGAAAGCTACGCTTTCATTTCCAAAAAGGAAAAGTAGAGTAATGCAAAGAGTTCCGTGCTTCGCACGGAAAAACCCCAAAAACGCAAACTCGAAGAGTAAGTAGGACTTTAAAGAGCGTCAAAACACTACCTTAATCATTTCTTAGTTTCGACTCTATCTCTTTTATCGATGGTCGGAGCATACCAAAAGTCATCCACGCCGAATTTCCAAAGCCCATTGCAGCCCAAAGCAAGTATATATACCACTCTTGCTCTTGGTTGATTAACCAATAGACAACAGTGTAAAGCACCGCACTAAAGAGTCCATATAGCCACCAGCGTTGCACCATATGTCTGCATAATTTCAAGTTAGATTGGGTTCTCATAACAATTCTTATTTAAGGTTTTAACTTCATTCTTATAAATCCTGCGGATTTGCGCTTGGGGATTTAGACTTTGTGTCATTACTCTAACACCGCCTGCCATCGTGACTTTTTTGAAAAAAGGTAAAGTCGAGCTTATTAAAGAGCTTTTGCGAAGCTGTCGAATATCGAAGCCCACGACGTTGCCCCTGCGTCAACATGACCGAGTGTCTTTTCGCCCAGATTTCTGGCACGACCCAACTTAGCTATCATATCCTTTGTAGCCTCAGCACCCTCACTAGCAGCCTTCGCTCCTGCTTCCAGAACAGCCTTAACATCTTCGCCTTTGGTAGCTTCCATTGCCTCTACTGCCGGAATTAGCGCGTCCATAATAGTTTTATCACCAACCAAGGCACGAGTATTCTTTTTAACACCATCAAGTCCTGAGCGGAACATACGTTTTAGCCCTTCGGCATCAATTTCAGAAGTAGTAGGCGCACCCTCGCTCATTCCGAGCAGAAAAGCACCTAGCAGGGTGCTAGTCGAACCCGAAGTTTCGAGCATAACGCCAAAACCCATATCTCCTAGCATCTTGCGGAAGTTCTCGCCAGTTTTAGACGATTTTTCGATAACGCCAAACGCTGTTGACATCGCTTCTCCGTGGTCGCCATCGCCTAGTGCGGCATCAAGTTTTGAGAACTCTTCGGCTCTGCTTTGAATTGTTTTATTTGCAGCCTCGACCATCAGTCGAAACTCATCAATTGTTAGTTTTGTCTTCATATTTATTTAATTAAGAACGAGGAATTAATTATCTAGTCCAGTAAGGTGCTGCCGACGGATAATTCTTCAGATAATCAACGTGATCTTTGTCCAACTTTGCTAATATCATTTGGAAGCCAGCCTGTTCTTGAACTGTCAACAACTCGCCTGCATAACCATCAACGATATTTGCACCCAACGCCTCCAACTCCTTAGCCGCAGCACGATAGATGATTAATTGCTCCATAAGTGTTGAACTACCAACACCATTGATATACAACACCATATCATCACCCGACTTAACATCAAGTTTTTTAATAAGTTGCTCAACCATAATTTTAGCCGTAGCATCGGCACTGACAAGCGGTTGCACACCACCAGCTCCAGCCTCGCCGTGTTGTCCCATACCAATCTCCATCATTCCCTCTTCGAGCGCAGTAATAACAGCTCCATTTTGAGGGTGCGAACAAGAGCGCATAGCAACGGCAATAGTAGCGATCTTTGCGTTCAAGCGTTCGCCAATCTCAACGAGTTCGTCGAGCGATTTACCTTGTTCGGCAGCTGCTCCCAACACTTTGTACATTATAACTGCACCAGCAAGTCCTCTACGATCTTCGTCCGCTGCGTCAAGTCCTGCCGAGATATCGTCGTGAGTCATAATCGAGCGCACTTTGATACCCGTTCTTTCAGCCAATTGCATTGCCATATTTCCGCTCATCACATCGCCTGAGTGGTTCAACACCAATAGCAGAATACCAGCTTCGCGATTCATCAGTTGCAAGCCTTGGAATAGGCGTTGTGCTCCGGGAGCAGCGAAGATATCGCCAACAACCGAGCAGTCCAACATACCGTCGCCAACAAAGCCACTAACTGCTGGTTCGTGGCCAGAGCCGCCAAAGGCAACGATTGCTACTTTGTCTTCGGCTTTGGGGTTGGCACGGACAATGATGTTTTCTGCGCCAAGTTTTACTTTATCTTTAAATGCCATTACGTAGCCTTCCAACAGTTCGGCTGTTATATCGGCTGTTTCGTTTATAAATTTTGTCTTCATTGAAATCTGTTTTAAAAATATTTAATAACTAATCATCGAAAACGAAGTTTTCGGACGCATAGCGTCTTTTGCTTTTGGTTATAAAATCAAGTACGAAGTACTTGTCAAAGTTTTCTACTTTACCTTTTGTTCACAAAAGGTAAAGTAGAAATAAGTCAAAAAATCACAAAATTGGGGTGGTAGGAGAATCCCACCAAAAGAAATTCCGCAAGGAATTTCCCCACCACCTCAATTTTTACTATTAGAATTCCACTCCGCCTCTAAGGTCTTACAAACACTTCGTGTTTGCGCTTTATGTGGAGGGTAGG
>CAMTOL010000089.1 GCA_947074135.1 uncultured Rikenellaceae bacterium | reverse complement strand
ATGGCATTTTTTATGTTTGGTTTCGCAACTAATGCAACTAAAACTGCCGAAGATTTCAAATGGCAGATTGACCGTTTCGACGATGTTAAAATCTTGCAATACAAGGTTAACGGCTTTGATTCACTGACACTTGAGCAAAAGAAATTGGTTTACTACCTTTCTCAAGCTGCTCTTACCGGTCGTGATATTTTGTTCGACCAAAATTTTAAGTATAACTTACCTATTAGAAGTCTATTAGAGCTAATTTACACAAACTACAAAGGCGACAAAACTAGCAACGATTATAAAGCATTCGAGAGATATCTAAAAAAAGTATGGTTTGCAAATGGCATTCACCACCACTACTCGAACGACAAATTTACACCCGATTTCAGCGAAACCTACTTCGACGAGCTAATTGCCTCAATTCCAGTCGAATTATTGCCATCTAGGAATAGCATTGACGCTACTAGATTAGCACTTTTCGACCCTACATTCTTCCCAAAACGTGTAAATCAAACCGAAGGTGAAGACTTGGTACTTACTTCAGCTGTAAACTTTTACGACGGCGTAACTGAGGCTGAAGTTGAAGCCTATTACGCTTCGATTGCAGACCCTAAAGACTCTCAGCCTATCTCATATGGTCTTAACACACTTGTCACAAAAGTTGATGGCAAGGTGGTTGAATTGCCTTGGAAAGTTGGAGGCATTTATGGACCTGCGCTCGAAAAAACAGTCTATTGGTTAGAAAAAGCTGCAGCGGTAGCCGAAAACGACCTACAACGCCAAACTATCGAGAAACTTATCTCGCACTACCAAACTGGTTCGCTTCGCGAGTTTGATGAGTACAATGTGCTTTGGGTACAAGACAATGGCGGTGCAATTGACTTTGTAAACGGATTTACAGAAACTTATACCGACCCACTAGGTAGAAAAGCTACTTGGGAGTCATTGATTAACTTCAAAGATTTTGAAGCTACAAAACGTGCTAAGATTATTTCGGACAACGCACAATGGTTCGAGGACAACTCTCCAATTCCTTCAAAATATAAGAAAAAAGAGGTAAAAGGCGTTTCAGCAAAAGTAATCACAGCTGCAATGCTTGGTGGCGACTGCTACCCTGCTACCCCAATTGGTATCAACCTACCAAATGCTGACTGGATTCGTCGAGATCACGGTAGCAAATCGGTTACAATCGCCAACATTACAGAGGCTTACGAAAAATCAGCTACTGGAAATGGTTTTGGCGAAGAGTTTATAATTGAAGAGTCAGACCGAACAAACAGAACAAAATATGGAGCTATCTCGGGCGATTTGACAACTGACCTTCACGAATGTCTAGGTCACGGTAGTGGACAACTTGCTCCTGGAACTAAAGGCGACGAACTTAAAAACTACGGCGCACCGCTAGAAGAGGCTCGCGCCGATCTCTTTGCACTATACTATATAGCAGACCCTAAGATGATTGAGCTTGGTATCGTCGAAAACGAAGATGTTGCAAAGGCTGCCTATTTCAACGCTATTCTTAATGGTGGTATGACTCAACTTACTCGTATTGTGCTTGGCAAGAACATCGAACAGGCACATATGCGTGATCGTGCCTTGATTGCAAACTGGGCTTACGAAATGGGTAAAGCTGACAATGTTATTGAGAAGACACAAAAAGATGGCAAAACCTATGTAAAGATTAATGATTACAACAAGTTGCGTGAAATTTTTGGTAAACAATTGAACGAAATTCAACGAATTAAGAGTGAAGGTGATTTCGATGCAGGAAAGGCGTTGATTGAGACTTACGCTGTTCGCATTGACCAAAATTTACATAAAGAGATTTTAGAGCGTTTTGCGGCACTGGACATTGCGCCATATTCTGGCTTTGTGAATCCTATTTACACTCCAATCGAGAAGAATGGCGAGATTGTTGATATTAAAATCACTTATCCAGAGTCATACACTTCACAAATGTTGGATTACTCGCAAAACTATTCATATCTTTTTTAAAAGATTAAGTGAATAGCGATCACTATGAGAATAACAGTAGCAATAACAGGAGCAAGTGGTGCGATTTATGCGCAGCGCTTGTTGCTGTTTTTAGCTACTCACGAAAAGGTCGAAAAGATTTACACAATTATAACAAAAAGCGGAAGTGAAGTTTGGAAGCACGAACTCCTAGATGTTTGCGTTTCTAACATTTCGCCAAAAATCGAGATTCTCGATAACAATTCGTTTTTTACGCCAATTGCTAGTGGATCGAACGCTGCCGATGCGATGGTGATAGTTCCGGCATCGATGGGGAGCATTGGACGCATAGCTGCCGGAGTCTCGACTACCCTACTCGAGCGTGCAGCCGATGTGCAACTCAAAGAGCGACTGCCACTTATAATAGTTGCTCGAGAAACACCATTTTCACTCATTCATCTTCGCAATCTAACTGCACTAACCGAAGCTGGAGCAGTGATTTTACCCGCCTGCCCCTCGTTTTATAGCTCTCCAACCAGCATTGAAGAGGTTGCAGACACTGTCGTTGAGAGAATTTTAGACAAATTAGAGTTAAAAAACGAAAAAAAATATCGTTGGAACAAAAAATAATTATATCTTTGCTCTGCGAACTTTTAATTATAACTAATAAAACAAAAATTATGGCTTACAAAATTAATCCTGATCTTTGCACCGCTTGTGGTACTTGTATTGACGAATGTCCAGTTGAAGCTATCTCTGCTGGTGATGTTTACGTAATCGATCCATCATCTTGTACAGATTGTGGTACTTGCGCAGACGTATGTCCAGTTGAAGCAATTGCAGCTGAATAATTCGAGCAGTAGTACAACTACAACGAAAAAAATAGAGGCGTGATGAGTTAATTCTCATCACGCCTTTGATTTATACTTACTACACAAACTAATTAATAGTCTCAACCACTGAACCTAATAACGACAGTTCATTGCCGAAGTAAACATCATCTGCCAAATCCCAGCACATAACTCCAGTAATAGCTCTGTTCATACAATAACTAGTCTTATTAGAGACCAAATCTTGACCATTGAAAGTGTAACTAACGCCATTATACGAAACCTGATTAAGTGCAGAAGAGGTTATAAGGTTGTTCTCAACAAAACTATAATAGGAGAGAGTAGATTTCGAATTGTCAGTTGCAACACCATAAAAAGGGATACCAGCAAATAACTTTGTTCGTGGAATACCATAAGCTAACACACTCTCAACAGCTGACACAAAAGCATCGTACGAGAAATAGGTAGTTGTTGGTCCATAACACTGAAGAAACATATAATCGACAGCATTGACCGCATCATCAGAGAGTTTATAAGAGATTGGGTGAATAGAGGCAGAAATCAAATAATTGTTACCAATTGCCGAACGTAAAGCTACCAAAGCAGCACTATAGTTTGCATATTCTTCGTTAGTTTGCGCCCACTCAAAATCAATATCAACCCCATCGGCATCTAAACTATTCAAAAGCGACGAAACATTAGTCACAAAGTTCTGAACCGAAGAGCTGCTAGCGACCATACTCTTCCAGTTATCACCCCCAGAAATGCCAACTCTAAGCTTAGTGTCCGAAAAATCAAGCTGCGATTCAACTGCCTTAAAGAGTTGCTCGACATTTGTTACACCATTTGCGGTGGAATTTGTAAAGCTCTCGTAAGTTAAACTACCATCGCTCTGAACAGTTACGCCAAGGCAAACCAAATCATCACAAGCATTTAAAGTTAGAGGGGTAATACGTCCCTCGTTGTAGAAATTACCTCTCACATAAGAACTCACCATAAATACAACACCAGTTGGGGGTTCTGAGTTGCCACTATCTGTACAAGCAACAACTAAAAGTGAGAAGAAAAGAGTAAATAGTTTTTTCATCTAAGTATATACGTTTTAATAATTAAACAATCGATTAGTTTAATATCAAAATCTATACCACATAAAAAACACTACTTTTTGAACATAAAATATACAGCCGCAATCAGAAATGCAGCTCCAATTAAGTGATTAAATCTTAAATCCTCAGTTTTAAAAAAAACAGATGTAAAGCCTACAAAAACAACAAGCGTAATAACCTCTTGAAGAACTTTGAGTTGAAGCAACGAGAAAGGTCCTCCAGTACCTATGTACCCAATACGGTTGGCAGGAATCATAAAGGCATACTCTGCCAAAGCTATCAACCAGCTCACAATAATGATAATAAAGAGCGGCTTACCCTCGAACCATTTAAATTTCAGCTGCCCATACCAAGCAATAGTCATAAATGAGTTAGAAAGCACAAGAAATAATATAGTGTATAATCCTTTCATAATTACAGCTTAGAATCAAATATAAAAAAGGCCAAATATCTTGCGAAGAAGAATTTAGCCTATCAGATTTCAATTATTATTCCGTTTTAACGTCAGAATCAACAGGATCAGCAATAGCACCACCTTGCTGCGACTCTTTAATTACTTCAACGAGTTTAATAGTTGTTTCGTCAATTGGTTGAATGTAGTAATAAAATCCGCTCTCTTGAAGTGGAGTTGTTCGACTTATATATGCCTTTAACTGAGCAACAACAAGTTTCTCCGACTCTTTTTTATCAGCCTTGCTAGGACTCTCGATTGAATAAGCCGAAACAGCATAATTTATAAAATCATTATAAAGATTTGGTCTTTGTTCAAAAAATGGATCAAGTTCTCTAACGTCGCTTATGGCATTAATAACCCCACGATTAGCATCTGCAAAACGTTGTGCGAATAGAAAGATAGCGTTATTTTGGTATAACTTTACAAAGAAGTTAGGTAGTTTTGTAGTATCAATCTTAACATAAACATCTGGAGTAATGCCACCACCTCCAAAGAGAGTTTTCCCAGCCTTAGTGGTGTAAGTTACCGACGAATCGATATGTGTGTTAACTCCTGTAATCAACTCATCTCCTTTAAATCGTTCGTATAACTCCTCGTTATAGCCCTCTTTATCACCTTTAATATATGGTTTTTGGAGTGGACGACCAAGAGGAGTATAATAGCGTGCAACAGTAATTCGTGCTGCCGAACCATCTTTATAACTTACCTGTTCTTGCACCAACCCTTTTCCAAAACTGCGACGACCAATAATTGTTGCTCTATCGTTATCCTGCATAGCACCTGCAAAAATCTCGGAAGCACTAGCACTCGACTCATCGATAAGAACATACAAAGGAATTGATTGGAAAGCACCACGACCATCAGCTTTTTGTTCACGACGAACAAAATTACTACCCTCAACATACACTATTGTTTGACCCACACTCAAAAACTCATTAGCTAGCAACAGAGCCTGATCAAGAAGTCCTCCTCCATTGCCACGTAGGTCGATAACAACCGATGTTGCACCTTTTTTAACCAGTTTATCAATCGCATTTAACGCATCAATATAGGTATGCTCCGCAAAGTTAGATATTCGAATATAGGCTGAACTATCGCGAGTCATAAAATCAGACTCAATACTATTGATAGGAATAACGCCTCGAACCAAATCAAAAGTTAAAAGCTTGGGATTTCCACCTCGTTCAATTCCCAGTTTAACCTTAGTTCCCTTTTTGCCACGAAGCATACCAACAACAGCCATCTGATTCATCTTAACCCCAGCAATAATAGTATCATTAACCTCAACAATACGATCACCAGGCTCAATACCAGCCTTATATCCAGGTCCTCCTGCTGGAACATTAAGCACTATTGCTGTATCTGTTGCCATATTGAAAACAACACCGATTCCATCGAACTTTCCTTCAATACTTTCGTTGATTGCACTTAAATCCTGTGGAGGGATAAACTCGGAGTGAGGATCAAGCTGCGAAATAATATAAGGCACTGCCAAATCGAGAAGCGAGTCGCGAGAGATTTTATCAACATATCTACTCTCAATTAAATCGATTGTCCACGCAAATTTTGATTTAACAGATGGTTGCGAACTGCGATATAAAGTAGTCATTAGAATCGATTGACCCCAGATACCAAAGAGTACACCAATTAATATAGATATAATGATGATAAATAATAAAGTGCTTTTTTTCATAGTTGTTTTCGGAAAAAGATTATACTATTGGCACAAAATTACTACTTTTGTCGGGAATAACAACCAAAAAATGTATCCTAAGATATCTTTTATTATTGTAGTGCGCAATAATGAGCAGGGGTTACGTACAACACTGCTCAATTTAGAATCAATCTCTTATGCACATAAAGAGATTGTGGTAATTGATGGAGGTTCAACCGACAATACTGTAATTGTCGCTCAAGAATTTGCACATATAATCAACTATTTTATTAGCGAACCAGACAATGGCATCTATGATGCTATGAATAAAGGCATTAAGGCATCGAGGGGGAAATTTTTGTGGTTTATAAATGCGGGGGATAAAGTTTTAAACTTCGAGGAGCTCTACTATGAGTTCACAACCGACAACCATCTAGCTGACATATACTATGGCGACACACAAATAGTAAATCAAGATGGAGAAGTTCTAGGTCTAAGACGAAAACCGCTCCCAAAAACATTGACTCCAAAATCGTTTCGTAATGGTATGGTAGTTTGTCATCAATCGTTTATTGTGCGTCATAGCATCGCTAAATTATACGACACCTCGTATCGTTTCTCTGCCGACTACAAGTGGATGATAGAGTGTGTTAAGGCTGCTAAAAGCATAATCAATATTGAGTGCGTACTCTCCCAATTCGAGATTGGAGGCGCAACAACTCAAAATCACAAAGCGAGTTTAAAAGAGCGTTTCTCGATTATGCGAAAAGAGTTTGGACTTGTCAGAACTCTAATTTATCACATAGGTTTTGTTTTCGATGCGATCTTTAAACCTAAATTTCGATAAAGCCCTTTCTACGACTTTACTGTTCGTTGTTCTGAGCATCACTAACTTGTGCAGCGCTCAATCTTTGTCTAGAGTTGGATTCTACAACGTACAAAACCTTTACGACACAATCAACGACCCTGCGGTTAATGATGCTGAATTTGTTGACAACAAGAGATACGACTATAAATTAAAAATCAAAGAACTGAGCAGTGCAATCTCTGCACTAAATGCTGATATATTGGGAGTTTGCGAGGTCGAGAACTATGGTGTACTTGAAGATTTAACATCGCACATAAGAACAAATTACCAAAAACAATACTCAATTGTCCATTACGATTCACGAGATAGCAGAGGTATTGATGTTGCGTTAATATACGACAAAAAGAGGTTTATCCTACTATCGAGCGAACCAATTGAAAATAGATATTCGAGTAGGGACATTCTACGTGCAGAGTTTTGTTCTACCACCTCAGAAAAGCGTTTTGTGATATATGTTGCCCACCTCCCATCGAAAAGAGGAGGCAAAAACGCTAAGATTAATCGAGAAAAAATAAATAAATTTATTGACAGTTTGGCAATAAATGATAACAATAAAAACGTTATAGTGTGCGGAGATTTTAACGACAACCCCACTCAAAGAGAGATTTTATATAACACCTCGATTGAACCCTTTAAAAAAGGAATGGGGAGCTATGCTTATAGAGATGATTGGAGTATGATTGACCAAATTTTAATCTCGCCCGAACTCAAACGCTCACTCGTTGAGCAACAAAAGGTATTTATTATACCTCAAATTGTAACTCAAAAAGGTAAATACAGAGGCTATCCACGCCGGAACAGACCCTCAGACCACTTACCTGTATATATAGACATAGAATTATGACAATAAATAGCGAGAACGATACTAGATTTATGAAAATGGCACTCGACGAGGCTCAAAAAGCATTCGACACAGACGAGGTGCCAATCGGTGCCGTCATAGTATGTAGCGGACGTGTAATAAGCAGAGCACACAACCTTACCCAAACGCTTACAGACCCAACTGCTCACGCCGAGATGCAAGCAATTACAGCTGCTTGTAATGAACTTGGCGGAAAATACCTGACAAATTGCACTATTTACGTTACTGTCGAGCCTTGTCCTATGTGTGCTGCCGCACTACGCTGGGCACAAATCTCTAGGGTTGTTTATGGAACAAGTGACCAGAAGTTTGGTTTTTCAACCGTATCAAAAGAGCTGTTACACCCCAAAACCGAACTAAGCTATGGCATTTTAGAGCACGAATGTAGTGCTTTAATGAAGGATTTCTTTAT
>CAMTOL010000088.1 GCA_947074135.1 uncultured Rikenellaceae bacterium | reverse complement strand
ATTGCACTTTTGGTTGAAGACAATGAATACAAACATCAAGAGACTATAGAACGGTGTGTAATTAACCACAAACTGTGCAAATCCATTTCTTTTCCTTTGTATTAATAAAGTTTAATAAGTAATATTTTTCGTTTCGCTTGAACAAAGATAAAAATATTTTCTAAATAATAAAAATTATTTTTTAGTTATTTTACACTTTTATCTAAAACAAAATACAAATCACAGATTATCAGCAGAAATTTTAATTACCCTACCCTCCATCTCAACTTGAGCAATACCATCACGAAAATTACGCGCAAAGTCATATTGAGGCTTTACAACCCAATTTCCATAAAGATTAATAAAACCATACTTCCCGTTGAGTGCTGCAATTGCAAAACCTTCACAAAACGACGAAGCATACTCCAACACTACATCAACTACAAATTCGCCTCGCTGGTCAATAAAGCCATATTTTCGACCAACTTTGACAAGTGCCAAACCTTCATCACAATACTCCCAAGCCATATCAAAGCTAGGTTCAACAACCACCTCTCCGCTAATGAGTTTATAGCCCCACTTTGCATTATCTTCAAATGGCAATGGAGTTGTCGAACAATTTGCGAGATTAAATGTTGACAAAACACTCTCAATTCTATTTTTCAACTCCAACAACACAAATCTCAATTCAGGAAGAGTTGCTAAAGGACTTTTTACTAACTCAATCAAATTTTTAGGAGTATCTGTACATCTATCAATATAGTTCAAAGCAACGGATTCACCTCTAACAGCTTCGCTAGGATCAATTATCAAGTTCTCCCTATCCTCGTTAAATCTATCGTAGAGCTCAGGTTCAATGGCAATTGCAAAGAGCGACAGCGTGATAATAGCCAACGAATAGTCATCTATTGCTTTCGAAAATGGCAAGTCCGCACGAAGCGGATGTTGGAATGGCGGAGTACCAAGTTCTCGCTGAGCCTCGCCATTCATATCGGCTGTAAAAACACCATCATAATCAATAAGTGTCAATTTACAGTTATGAGAAACCATAATGTTTGCAGGTTTAATGTCACCGTGAGCAAACTCTTGGCTAAGTAACCAAAGTGACATATCCACAAACTCACTGCACAATTGCATCAAAGCCACCCTATCTCTATTTCTAACAGCACTTGATATTGCCTCACAAAGTACATCGCCCTCAATGTAGTCCATCACAAGCACATCGCAACTCTGCATCACATCACTACCATAAGGAGCCACCAGAAGCTCATCTTCGAGATAGCGCATCGAAACCAAATAATCACTCTTGGGCATTCTATCAATTATCCGCCTATACGCCTCTCTTCTACCCCACTGTTGACGAGTAAAACACTTTATTGCAAAAACAGACCTCTTATCGACTGGCGAAGAAAAAGTACCACCTCGATATACTTTAAAAACTACTCCAAAATTGCCACTATAATATATAGGTTCTCCATCACTACGAAGAGGCAGAATAAACTCTCCTAAAGAGCATACAAAAGCTTCGGGGTTTAACAGAGCATCAATATATTGACCTATCGAAGGTAAACGCATAGTGTATAGTAGTTAATATTTTAAGGAACCAAATTAGATTTTCTCAATCACACCACGAAGCACAACTGAAGCGACTGCACAGCCAAACACCGAGGGCATATACGAGATAGTTCCGACATTCGATTTTTTATTTTGTTCGTCACACAGTATCATCGAGCCTTCGAGTGGAGGCTCTGCAGAAAACACAGCTTTAAAACCCTTTCTAACACCAACCTTATGTAGTCGTTTGCGAAGCATATGAGCAAGTGGACAGTGGTGTGTCTTGCCAATATCTTTTACTTCAATAAGAGTGGGATCAAGTTTAGCACCTGCTCCCATCGAGCTAACAAGCGGATAACCTCGCTTGAGCGCACCTAATATAAGATTTACCTTAGGCGAAAGAGTATCAATACAATCGGCAACATAATCAAAAGGGGCACTATCCAACAACTCTTCTATTCTCTCGTCCTTGACATACTCTTCGATAACAGTCAACTCAATCTCTGGGTTGATATCGATTAATCTTTGCTCCAAAACCCTTGCTTTAGCACACCCAACTGTCGAGTTAAGAGCAACTAGCTGACGGTTTATATTTGTACGATTAACCGTATCTGCATCGACAATTGTCATACGCCCAACACCAGCTCGTGCTATCATTTCTGCTGCAACTGCCCCAACGCCTCCAAGTCCTACAACTAAAACGTGCGACGACGCAATTTTATCAAAATTCTCCTCTCCAACCAACAGTTGCGTTCTCTCTTTCCACTCTGTATTACTCATAAATCACCTATTAAAAACTCTATTAAAATTATTCGCTATTACTATTTTCAACTCATCGACAGACATTGAACGTAAGGCAGCAAAATCACTATAGATTTGCTCTATACTCTCATTCGAATCGTCTGTTTCTAACAACACTCTATCCAAATCAATCGAAACACTACTCTGCAAATTTCTGCCACTAAGCGAGAAATAAACATTACTAAAACAACTAAGCTGTTCACTATATTTAGAGTAGGAGTGAAACACAACATTAACATTGAGTCGCCTAATAACTTTAAGCACTTCGTTTTGCGCTTTAACACAATGAACAATGAGTGGTTTTCCTATTCGTTGAGCCAATTGAGCCTGAAATTCGAACTGCATCAACTGCTTTTGAGCATCGGCTATTCGTTTGTCAACTCCACACTCTCCAACTGCTACACATCTTGAATCAGTTACCACTCTTTCCAGCTTATTTAACCACTCTGCAGTACACTTCTCAACATCATAAGGATGAATACCTGCACTAAAAAAATCGTTTAGTTCAGTCCTGCATATTTCGCCTATCCGATAGTTATAAACACCTACTATATCGCTTTTAAATGGATATATCTTATGGGTATGTGCATCATAATATCGCATAGCA
The DNA here is from genome assembly GCA_947074135.1 of uncultured Rikenellaceae bacterium. GTDB lineage: Bacteria > Bacteroidota > Bacteroidia > Bacteroidales > Rikenellaceae > Mucinivorans. The sequence goes on along the minus strand of CAMTOL010000088.1, from coordinate 5,635 downwards.
GCTATTTTTTTGCAATTATTGATTACCTTTACGCAAATAATAAACAAAAATATGAATTTTTTTCGATACATAACATTTATCTTGCTCGTTGTTGGGTGCAATAACGTTAAAAATCGTCAATTCTTTAAAATAGCAAAACCGCCCCAACGCTCAACTATTATTGTTTCTGGGGATTATATGCAGCACGGACCACAAATCACTGCAGCACGTAGTGGCTCTACTTTTGACTATTCCACCTCACTCAAATATATAAATCCAATATGGAAAAGTGCAGACTTTGCTCTAATTAATTTCGAAACTACGCTTACCAACTCAGGTCAATATAGCGGCTACCCTCTCTTTGCATCGCCTGTCGAGTCAGTTTCTGCACTCAAACAGAACGGCATTACCCACATCGCACTTGCCAACAACCACATAATGGACAAAGGATACAATGGTGTTAAACAAACAATTGAGAAGCTTGAACAAATAGAGTTACCCTATTTTGGGGTGGCTCTTAGCAAAGAGAGAATAGATAGCGTTGTTCTAATTGAGAAAGGAAATATTAAAATTGCGCTTCTAAACTACACTTATGGGACCAACGGAATGGGTGTTCCCAAAGGAGTCTATGTAAACTCGGGATTAGATACAACAGTTATCAAAAGCGAAATAGAGAGAACAAAGAGTGCTGGAGCTACTCATACTATCGCCTTTCTACATTGGGGCGAAGAGTACCAACGTCAACCCAATAAAGCTCAAAAAGAGTTAGCGCTTTGGTTAAGAAAAAGTGGCGTAAATATTGTTATTGGCTCACACCCACACGTACCACAACCAATAGACTCGGACAATTCGATAGTCTATTCACTCGGAAATTTCGTTTCTAATCAACCTTTTCCATACACCTATGCAGGGTATAGCGTAAAAATTACATTTTACGAAGGCGTAGAACGACCAAAAATCGATTATATACCTCACTACGTAGATTTAAGCGCAAGCGGGGTTGAAAAATATAGAGTTTTAATGCCAAAAGACAGCTCTGTATTGGAAAGTAAGAGCGATAGAGATAGAATAAGAAAAGCTATCGAAGATGTGCGTGAAATAGTTAACAGCAAAGTTAGATATTGATGAACAGAGAGAGGATTATAGAATATCTTAGAGGGGAGAACGACATTGAACTCTTTGAGCGTTCATCTGCTATAAGAGTTCAGAATGTAGGCACTAAGGTCTATCTTCGAGGATTGATTGAACTTAGCAACATCTGTTCGCGCGACTGCCTTTACTGTGGCATCAGAGCGTCGAATAGCTGTGTACAAAGATACACCCTCAACAACTCTCAAATTACAGAAGCGACCAAATATGCTTACCAAAATGGCTGGGGCTCGGTAGTTGTCCAGTCAGGCGAGGTAAGAAGCCAACTGTTCACCCAAAGAGTAAGCGACATTATCAGAGTTATTAAAGAGGTAAGTAACGGTAAGCTAGCAATAACTCTAAGTTGTGGAGAGCAGAGCGATGAGGTTTACAGAGAGTGGAAAGAGGCTGGAGCAGAGCGTTATCTACTTCGCATAGAGAGTTCAAACAAAGAACTTTTCGAAAAAATCCACCCTTCGTCAATTAGTTTTGAGCATAGGTTAGAGTCTATCCACACACTACAGAGGTTGGGCTACCAAACAGGTAGCGGCGTGATGATAGGGCTACCGTTTCAAACTATTGAAAATCTAGCTGACGACCTGCTTTGGCTTCGTGACAATAATATAGTTATGGTTGGAATGGGTCCCTACCTCGAACACCATCAAACGCCACTTTTTGCTCAGGAATCGCAGTACAGTAGAGATGAACGACTCAAATTAACGCTTCGTATGATAGCGTTATTGCGCATTTTAATGCCTAAGATTAACATTGCATCATCTACTGCGCTCTCCACTCTCTGTTCAGAGGCTCGTTACTTAGCTATGCAAATAGGCGCAAATGTTTTGATGCCAAATATCACACCCAATTCAGAGCGCAAACACTATAATTTGTATGAGAATAAGAGTTCGGACTTAGATCTATCTCGGTTCGACATTGCTTATAACCAGACTGGTGCTTCGCTAGCCTTTATTGACCCAAAATCTCTATAGTCAGATTGTAGTTCGCAATCTTAGCAGGCAGATGCTCAACAGGCAGTGATGTGCGTGAACCGACATATGTTGTCAGCTCATCATTTTCGTTGTATCTTGTTATAGATAATTGATACTCAAGTGTCATATCGTCGCTATCAACCACGAAGTGCGCAACTCTGCTTTCACCTTTCGAGAAAACGATACTACCACTTCCAGAACTAAAGATAGTTGTCTGATATGTTTCTCCCTCTCTAAGGCAAGGATATACGTCTTTGAATAGAGCGCTATAAGCTACACTCACACCAGCTGTTTGTCGTTTTGCAATCAACGATATGGTTTCTATTTGCCCTTCTCTGATTTCGAAGTCATAGCTACAGTAGTAGCGAGGTTGGTCGAATCCAACTTTTGAGTCATCACCGGGCAACTGTCCATCTATGTTTGCTGTTTTTGCTTCAACATTGTAACTCCCAACGTTAAGCACAACTGTAGATGGCATATAGGTTTGATTTTCGTAATATTCAACTACCTCTCCGCTAACTTTATTGGTTATTGTAATGTTTAATATATGAGGCGCTTCTGAACTTTTTGTAACGCTGTTCGGAGTGTTGCTTTTACCAAAAACCTCAACATTAGTATCAACGTTTAGAGTTGAAATTTTAAGCACTCCAGTCTGCTGTATTTGTTCTTGTTTTTTTGTATTACAACTTATAGCCACAAGTGCCAATATAGCCAAACCAATTATATAGTATTTATTAGCTCTTTTCATTACTGTTCTCACTTTTTGTTATTTGTCGTACACCAACGTCACATTGTTCACACAAAACACTGAACCTCGCGAAGGATCAGACACTGGATTGAACCAGTTGCTTGTGTATGGTGGTTTACTGACATAATCTTTTTTACCTTCGTTCACACCTGATTTGAAAAATACACATAAGTGCGTGATAGGCAGCAAAGTATCAGAGTATTGTAATTGTACCGTTTTGTTAGTCCAACTTCCTACTGCATCTCCTTCCGAAGATTCTCCATAAGCCAATCTAGTAACTATATCTCCAGTGCGGTTTTCAAGCCATATTTGTGCTACATATTTATCATCAAAGCTATCATAAGGAGCATATGTATAATTAAATGACATTGCAGTTGGCCGCGCATCAAAATCTTTTCCGTGAACCTCTGTACTTCCATTCCAGCTACCTAAAAATGCAACTCCAGCCCAGATATTGTTAATAATACTAGAACCTCCTGCAGCAGTGTTGCCAGAGCCCCAACCACAAGTTACAAGCTCAATTCCGCTACCAAGAGGACGAGAGCCAGAATAACGAACATACATATACCCTGATCCTTCACTCGTCGTCTTATCGTTACGAGTGTCCCACCATTTATCCTCAGCCGGTGCTCCATTGGCAAAGAAAAAATAACAAGGTTGGTTACTACCCATCGTACCTTTGCGTCCAACCTCGTAATATGTTCCAAAAGTATTATTAGGAATTTGGCGAGGAGTTTCGGTTGTCATCGAGAATGGAGTAGTTACGATATCTCTATATTTTGCTCTAACCAAATACGTAGTTCCATTGCTAAGCCCTGTAATACTGTTGTTTGCTACAGTTGCATTACTCCACGTTGTTCCTCCATCTGTACTCACTTGGTAGGCGAAGTATTGACTAGCCTTTAAGTTATCTTCGTTACCAACAGTCACCTCCACATCTTTGAGGTCTATACTCTTTGTCCACGCCCATTTAGCAGGAGATGCCTCGAGCGAGAATTGAGGAGGTGCTAATTTTATATTAAAATCTCTACTTTTAACTTTTTTTGCGGGGTCTGTAATAGCTTGGTCGTACACTTTTACGTTTACTCCAAACTCAGTATATAGGCAATTTTCAGTAAGTAGTTTGTCGTTCAACCCTCCAAGGTTAATCAATGCAGAGTTTACTCCTACTACTTGTTGTGGGACAGTAATACCCACAGCTTTAAGTGCAGTAACATCGTCATCGTCAGACAATTTATAAACTCTATTTTGAGTTAAACCATAAGCCTCAATATTGGCAGTAGTAAAACTAATTTCCACATCCTCAATAAGAATCGCTGAACGAGCATTGATAGTAGATAGTCCATTTTGAGATGCTCCAACTACGGGTTCTACAAATTCCATTGCACCAACAGATATTTCGGGCATCTCAGGATATAGATCTTTGTCTGTTTCTGATTTTATATCTAGGTTTTCGATATTTGTTTCTACATTCACCTCAAAACTATGACCAGCTGGGCGAATATTGAGAGTCAACATATAGTACTCTTGACCAGCCGAAGATATCTCTTTTATGATTGTAGAGTATTGCTGTCCGGTGGTGGTTGTACCTTTTAGTACTAGTGTAACACTACCTGGTGCAAAATACGCTATTTGAGAAGAGCCAATTGCAAATCTATGTGTTTGATCTGCTTGTTGCGCTTCGATATACAGTTCTGTGAAGTTACTGAAAACATCATCAGAGTAGAACACTCCCACTGCATAACCCTTCATCTTTGCAACCATACTTACAGAAGTGTGATTTCCGGTAGTTATAGCGACCTGTTCTTGTGCAATGTATGTAGGATTTTCTGTCGAGAAAGGTTGATTAGGACCCCATACGGTTGTTAGTTTATAGTCGCCTTGAGGCAGGAGTACGAAAGAGGGCATATCGCTGTACAGGCTACTGTAGAACTCTTGAAAATCTCCATTATTATCTGCCTCAGTTGAGGTGATATTTACGTTAAAATCATCAATTGTCGGAACTGGAATTGATTTTGTTGCTGCTTTTGTTGTGTTGTGTTCTATTTTAATAGAGATTGCTCCTCCGTTACTTAAGTCAGTAGCACCACACTCTAAATTTCTTTTGGAGCAAGATATGATGCAGAGCAAACTAATCAATAAAATAGAAATATGTTTTGTTATACGCATTTGCACTCTTGTTTAATTGCAAAATATATCTAATAATCTATAAATAAAGTTATATTTACACACTTCGGGACAAAGTTAATAACAATATTTTAAATAATAGCATTTTTAGCAAAAAACATTACCTCGCAGCTTTTTAACTCATAGATTTTCAGGCAATTGAGCCACAAACAATTGACTCAAGCTGTTGTATATAAATGTATTATTGCCGTTGGTTACGATAATATATTGCGCACCTATCGTGGAGTTATATGTTGCAGCTTGTCGCAGAATGGATTCATTTATAACAACATAAGGAGCCTTGCATTCGACAATAGCCACTATCTTGGTTGATTTCCTACCAAAAACAGCAATATCTACTCTAAGGTTTCGACCTCCAACAACGACGCTGTATTCGGTTTTTAATCTATACTGCTCGATGCCATAGTCACCTAAAACTTTGAGGAACCATTGCCTAACCTCCTCTTCGGGTGCTACTATATTAATATTAGTTTTAGCGTTCACTTTTTTTTATTATCTTTGCAGTTTTGCCACACTCAACAATTGAACTTGAATATACTTTACGTTAATCAACGGTAATAAAAAATGCGTTATTCGATAATCTGACCACTCTATAATAAACAAA
>CAMTOL010000087.1 GCA_947074135.1 uncultured Rikenellaceae bacterium | reverse complement strand
TTGGCTGGTACAACGCATTCTACATTATTGTTTTGTTCCCGATTCAATTAATGCTCGGCGCAGGAAGTACAAGAACAGGTCGCAAAAGCGTTCGTTTATGCACCTTCTTGTGAGATATATCTTACCCTATCTATATAGTGCACTACCCATTAATATATATGCAAATGTCGTGGGTCGCAAACAATCCTAACGCGCCAACATATGCCCACGTACTTGTATCGGCAAGTGTTTTCGTTCTCTCTATGGGCTTAGCCTACGCTTCTCTCAAACTTTACGACATTCCAGTTCGAAAATGGCTTACTGAAAAGTTTTTAAAAAAGGTTAAATAGAGTCCAATGAACTTAAAAATAGTAATAACATTGTCGGCAATCATCTTGTCGTCCTCTATTGCTAGTGCCCAAACTGTCGATTCGTTAGCACAGCACAAAACAGACTCTCTCTCAACATTGTTCGCCGACAAGAGTGAAGAGAAGAATCGCAATGTGATGCTAAGTGCTACAGTACAGTCGAAACCGCGCGAAATATCTATCGGACTGCCCGGAACCGATTGGGGAGCCGTGATATTCGAAGATGGACTACCTGTATCCTACTCCTCTTGGCCGGTCTACTACTATTTTCGCTGGGCTGGAGGTAACTCCTACTCTTCGCAAGGGTTGATGAAAACAGGCGAAACGGCTATTAGAAGTTCGTCGGTTGGATATGCAATTAACAGTTACACTAAACTTGGCGAAGATAAATTTGCTGGAGCTATCACTCTTTCAACAAGCCATTATGGATTAATACGCGCCGACGCAAACGTTTCGGGTCCTATGGGCAAGGGGTGGTACTATTCCGTTGGAGCTTACGTAAACTACGACCCAACTAGTGTGTACCAGAAAACGAGAACGTTTGTCAATCAATCACAAATCTACAAAGTTGCATTGACCAAACGGTGGGGCGATAAAACAAACTTATCGTTGCTTTATAAGTATGTTATGAACAATGACGGAACTTATGGCTACAACACTGCTCCGTTTTACTACAATGGCGATGGTAGCATAACTCCGTACGAAGGTTTTAGAATGGGTCGAGATAGCTATTTCCCGACTGACGATGCTATTGAATACACCGACATTGAAACAGGGAGAGTTATCAGCAACAACCTCTCGAATATGAACAGAAAGAACCTGCACGATGCAACTATACTGTTTGCTCATAAGTTTGACAATGGATGGGAGATGAACTGGAATACAAGATTCAGTACCACAAAAAATATGGATAACTTGGGGATATTCGAGGCTGGTATTAACGATTTACCCGACGGACTTTCGCAACAGCGTATGGCTCTCTTATGCCGCTCAAATAGCACCGATTTGCTCTCTACCGTTGAATTTACCCGCACATTTAAAAATCATTCACTCCGTTTGGGAGTCAACGAGTGGAATTCGTGGCAGATGCAGAAAGGTTCGTCGTTTATGTTTGCACATAAGGTTGATGTAGAGCCTCAGCGAGTATATCAAAATGGCAAATCGACTTGGGGTCACAATATGGTTGGTGAATATTATAACGGTTATGAGAATAAGAGCGTGCTTTATGCTACCGACGACTGGATGATTACACCCAAACTCAATGTTTACTATGGTGCTAGGTTGGAGTGTTTCTCGATTGACGTTAACTCTGCCAACAATATTGACGGACAGACCAACAACACTCGTATCGATGGATTCAACTTGAAACAACCTTATGTTACACTCAACAATCATAAAAAGACGTGGCTCAATGCAGTTGCTATGGCGCAGGTTTATTATCAAATTGCTAATAAGTTCAACCTCTTTGGCGAGTATATCTACAATAGTCAACAACCAGGAATCGTATCGTTTAAATACGCCGCACTCCCTAGCCTTAGAAGTAGCGAAACGCACCTCGGACGCATAGGTGTTACATTCAATAGTCAACATCTTAACATCACCTCACTACTATCTATCATCAACAACTCCGGCAACAATGGCGCAGGTCACTACACCAAGTTGGTCAATGGTGTTTACGAAACTCAAACAGGATCGTCGGTTTACGATATTCAAACCCTAGGCTGGACAACCGACCTACTCTTTAATTATGGCGGGTTTAGTTTTCATTTTCTTGCAACCTTACAAAGCCCTAAGTATAAGAATTTCAGCAACAGAGTAACTTTTAGTGACGGCTCTGTCGAAACATTTGATTATAGCGATAAAAACGTTAGTGGAGTTTCAAAAGTGCTGCTTGAGATAGATCCTTCGTATCAATGGAATAAATGGAGAGTATGGGCAAGTGCACGTTATTATAGTCGCCACTACGCTAACAAGCTCAATAATGTATGGTTCAATGGACACTGGGAAACATTTGCTGGAGTTGATTATAAAATTACTAAGAATTTGAACATTGCACTTAATTTCATAAATTTGTTAAATCAGACAGGTGCAAATGGCACTATCGACGTAGCAGATACCATTACCGATGAGTCTTTGTTGTGTGGTTATCTGACAGCTGGAACATTTATACGACCTTTTACTCTAGAGTTATCTGTAAGAGTTAGTTTTTAGACTCTTTTTAAAACGAAATAAATACATAAACTAAAAAAATACAACAATGAAAAGAACACCAAAATTACTACTTTGTTTTTTGTCGTTTATTGTTATTTCAATAAGCACAAAGGCTCAGAATCCATGGGCACAAGGAGGACAATGGGTTATAGATAGCATCTATAGTCCAACACTCAAAGACTATCGTGCTTATAGCGTCTATCTACCACAAGGCTATGACAAAAGCGATAAGAACTACCCAATTCTCTATCTTCTGCACGGCATGAGTGGTACTCACTTAGGTTGGGTACACAGCGAAAGAGCTAAAGATGTACTCGACCCTATGATTGCTTCTGGCGCCATTAAAGAGATGATTGTAGTATCGCCAAATGCAGGAGGAGTTGTTGGAGTCGATTGGAATGGCTACTTCAATATGCCTGGTTGGAACTACGAAGATTTCTTTTTTTCTGAATTAGTTCCTCACATCGAAAAAAGCTTTAGAGTTAAAGCAGGAAAAAAGAACAGAGCTATTGCAGGACTCTCAATGGGTGGAGGTGGAGCTACATCATATGCTCAACGACACCCCGAAATATTCAGTTCGTGTTATGCTATGAGTGCACTAATGGATATTCCTAAAGGCAATGAAAACCCATCTGCAAATCCTAATGATATGGTATCGCTTCTAACAAAATCTGTTCAAGAGTTGGGTTGCGTTAATTATGTTGCACAGGCAGACGACAAAAGAAAGTCTGATTTAAGAACCGTTAAGTGGTTTGTAGATTGTGGCGATGATGATTTTCTACTGGAGCGTAATATCGAGTTTGTTCTTGCTATGCGCAAAGCGATGATTCCGATGCAATTTAGAGTTCGTGACGGAGGACACACTGTCGAATATTGGCACACAGCTTTGTATGAGTGTTTACCATTTGCATCAGTAAATTTTGAATAACAAATAAATATATTAATGAAAAAGTACATTATTATAGGCATACTCTTAAGTGTAGTCTTAACAGCATTTGCAACAAAAAAACAAGCGATTGCTTCTGATCCTAAAATTGAAGCCAAAGTAGAGAAACTTTTGGCAAAAATGACAATCGAAGAGAAAATAGGACAGATGACTCAACTAGTTGTTGATGTCATAGGTTATGTTGACCAAAATGGCGAATTTCAGTTAAGCCCACAATTGCTAGATACCATTATTGGCAAATACAAGGTTGGCTCCATACTTAATGCTCCGGGAACTTGCGCTCCAACACTTGCTAAATGGAACGAAATAATCCCTATTATTCAACAAAAATCGATAAAAGAGATAGGTATCCCTTGCGTTTACTTCCTCGACCAAAACCACGGAACTACATACACGCAAGGAGGTACACTATTCCCTCAAAACATTGGCATTGCTGCTACGTTCAATCCACAACTAGCTTACGATGGAGCGAAAATAGCTGCTTACGAAACACGTGCAGGAGATTGTTCTTGGGTGTGTTCTCCAACTCTTGATTTGGGACGTGATCCACGTTGGCCACGTATTTGGGAGAATTTTGGCGAAGATGCTTTGGTAAATGCAGTAATGGGAGCTGCTGCTGTTCGAGGATTTCAGGGCGAAGACCCAAATAATTTAGGTAAAAACAGAGTGGGCGTTTCGCTTAAACACTATATGGGTTACGGTGTGCCGTTTTCGGGCAAAGACCGTACTCCAGTAATTATTTCGGAGAGCGACCTTAGAGAAAAACACTTTGCGCCATTTAAGGCTGCTGTCGAAGCAGGAGCGCTTTCAGTAATGTGTAACTCAGGTTCAGTTAACGGCATACCGGGACATATCAATTATAGACTACTTACAGAGTGGCTAAAAGAGGATTTAAACTGGGATGGAGTTATTGTATCGGACTGGGCTGATATTGTTCAACTATATCGTCGTGAAAAGGTTGCAAAAGATAAGAAAGAGGCTATAAAAGTAGCAATTAATGCAGGTATTGATATGTCTATGGATCCATATACTACTGATTTCTGCACTCTTCTAAAAGAGTTGGTTGACGAAGGTTCAGTAAAAATGGAGAGAATTGACGATGCTGTTCGTAGAATCTTGAGAATGAAATACAGAATGGGGCTATTCGAACAACCTGATACAAGAATGAAAGACTATCCACTATTTGGAAGTAAAGAACACGCTGCTGTTGCTCTCAATGCAGCCGAGGAGTCGATGATTCTTCTAAAAAATAACGACAATATATTACCACTAAAATCGGGCAAGAAGCTATTGGTTACAGGTCCAAATGCTAACTCAATGCGTTGTTTAGATGGCGGTTGGAGCTACACTTGGCAAGGACACTTGGCAAACAACTTCACAAGTCAGTACAACACCATTTTAAAGGCACTGGGCAACAAATTTGGAGCTTCAAACATTGTTTACGAACCAGGAGTTACATACAATGAGCAGGGTGCTTATTGGGAAGAGAATGCGCCTGAAATCGAAAAAGCTGTTAAAGCCGCTCAAGGTGTTGACTATATTGTTGCTTGTATAGGCGAGAACTCTTATTGTGAAACTCCAGGTAACCTTACCGACCTTACTCTTTCACGTAATCAGTTAGATTTAGTAAAAGCGCTAGCCGCAACAGGCAAACCAATTATATTGATTCTTAACGAGGGTCGTCCACGATTAATCAGCGAGATTGAACCACTTGCTAGTTCGATAGTTAATATACTATTGCCGGGTAACTACGGAGGCGATGCTCTTAGCAATCTTCTTTCGGGAGAGGTAAACTTTAGCGGCAAATTACCATATACATACCCTAAAGAGATTAACTCGTTGGTTACATACGATTATAAAGTAAGCGAAGAGAGCGAAACAATGGACGGTGCGTATGACTACAATGCTGTTATATCTTCTCAATGGGCATTTGGGTTTGGATTGAGCTACACAACGTTTGAGTACAGTAATCTTCGTGTAAGCAAACCAGAATTTAATGCTGACGATGAAATAATTGTTTCGATAGATGTGAAAAATACAGGAAAAAGCAAAGGAAAGGAGAGTGTACTACTCTACACCAGCGACCTTATAGCATCTTCAATCGTACCTGACAATCGTCGCCTAAGAGCATTTGACAAAATTGAGTTAAAACCTTCAGAAACAAAGACTGTTAAGTTTTCTATTAAAGGTAGCGATTTAGCCTATGTTGGAGCAGATGGAAAATGGATTCTCGAAGAGGGAGATTTCAGATGCGGTGTAGGCAATAATACATTGATTATTCGCTGTAAAGAAACAAAAAAGTGGGAAACATCTAATATCTAATAATCAAAAATATGGACTCAACCAATTTGTTCGATTCAATATTTGGAAGACAGAGATTACATATGATAAGAGTATGGTAGTCTTCGACCAAGATAAAAGATTTAACACAATCGGGATTCCAATGTAAGATTACAATAGAGATCATTAAAAACACCGGGACATTTACCTATATGGTAGATGTCCCGGTCTAGCTTTTAATGCAGGCTACATTTTCAACTATTTACATTGTGTTATTGCTTTAGACAAAGAGTAGGCAGAAAAAAGAAAGAGAGAGAATTACCACTAAGGCATTCCCTCTCTATGAATTGTTTAACTAAAAAAGACTATTTTGGCAACGCAAATTTTAATCCGTCGATTTTGTTCCAAGCACCACGAGTAAAGTCTGGAACCTCAACAGGCTTTGAACCATTCTCCAACGAAATCGCTGTCAACTCGATAGGTGCACACCACTCTGCCAAGTCATAAACATCCATATCAAGTGGCAAGCCGTTTTGCAAACAGTAAATCAAACGGTAATCCATAATGAAGTCCATACCACCGTGACCACCAACTTTCTTAGCAGTTTCGATAAGTTCATCATTTACGATTGGGTGTTGGTAATCTTTCATCAATTGGTCGTACATCTCCTTAGAAACAAATGAGTGACCATCAAGATTTTCGTGATCTTTAGTAGCACCGCGTTCAGGACGAACAAACTCTTTACCAAACGATTCAGCTGTAAGAGCAAGACCTCCTACTGGGTATTTATTAGCAAAACCTTTAGTACCAGTCAATTGATACATACGGTTATAAGGGCGTGGAGTAGCAACATTGTGTTGAATGTTGATAGTTTTACCCATTTCAGTTTTGATAAGAGTGATAGTGTGGTCGCCATTACGGAAATCCGCACTTACATCACGACCTTGAGTACGCTCAATAAATTCAGGAATACAAACAGTTTTTGTTTGGAAAGCAACCAAGTAGTTCATTTTGTCGCCACGGTGCATATTCAACACTTGACAAACAGGTCCAAGTCCATGAGTTGGGTACAAATCACCATAGTTTTTGATGTTGTATTGCAAACGCCAATCTTCCCAGTAATCTTTCCAAAATGGCTCCAAGTTGTGGATATAAGCTCCTTCAGTATGAAGAACCTCGCCAAATAGACCTTTTTGAGCCATATTGAGAGCTGTAAGTTCGAAGAAGTCATAAACACAGTTTTCAAGTTGCATACAGTGTTTGCGAGTTTGCTCCGAAGTGTTAACCAAATCCCAAATTTCTGCCATACTCATCGCCGCAGGAACTTCGATAGCAACGTGTTTACCATCTTTCATACCTTGAACACCAATCTTAGCGTGTGAAGCCCAATCTGTTGCAATGTAAATCAAGTCCAAATCAGGAAGTGCAGAAAGTTGACGCCAAACTGAAGTGTCGCCAGAGAATTTCTTAGGCTCTTTACGACCTGCATCAGTTACCATTTTAGCAACTTTTTCTACTCTCTCTTCGCGAACGTCACAAAGTGCAACAACTTCAACGCCTTCAATGTTCATCATACGACGAACTGCTCCAGGACCACGCATACCAAGACCAATAACGCCTACTCTAATGTTTTTGATAGGCTCTGCTGCAAACTGCAACATATCTTGTTGACCAGCAGCTTTTTTTGGTGTTTGAGTTACTAACGTTCCATTCTTTGCTTTTTTTACTGGTACTGAGAATTTGGTTTTCTGAGCAGATACCGAAAGTACTGTACTGGCAACCAAAAGTACCAAAAGAAGTTTTTTCATTTTTTTAGGTTTAATTATTATTGTTTATTTTTTAATGTTCACTCAAAAATTCTATGTTATTACTCAACTGACTTTTCTACTAACTCCATAAATGAATCTATATCCTCTAATGTTGTATCAAAACTACACACAAAGCGAACTTCGGAGATAGCCTCGTCCCACACATAGAAGCAATAACGCTCCCACAATTTCTTACAAATCTTCTCTGGGACAATTGCAAAGACCTCGTTCGCTTCAACCTTTTGTGTAAGTTCAAAATGTTTCGATAGTTTCGAAGCCAGAACTTTTGCCATTTCGTTCGAATGCGCAGCCAACTCCAGCCAAAGTCCATCACTTAGGTATTCAATGAATTGAGCCGACACAAAGCGCATTTTCGAACAGAGTTGCATCGACTGTTTGCGTTGATAATCAAGCATTTTACCTATTTTAGGGTTCAGTACTACCACTGCTTCACCCAGCATCATACCATTTTTAGTTCCTCCAAACGACAACACATCCACATTTTCGAGCATCTTGTCAATCGGAAGTCCGCTCGAAGCCACTGCATTGGCGATTCTCGCTCCGTCAACGTGCAGATACATTCCAAAACTGTGAGCCAACTCTGCTAGTGCATCAATTTCAGTCTTAGTATAAACCGTTCCCAGCTCTGTGGATTGCGTAATTGACAAAAAACCGGGTTGCGAGTGGTGGCAGAATCCAAAGCCGTGTAGCTGTTTTCTAGCTGCCTCAACAGTAAGTTTTCCGAACTCGTTTTTAACAGCAATAACCTTTGCACCGATAAGCTTTTCAGGTGCTCCGCACTCATCAACATTGATATGAGCGGTGTCGGTGCAGATTATTGAATTAAAGGAGCTGATACCACTAAGTAGTGACACAATATTGGCACCAGTTCCGTTAAAAACAAAAAACACTTCAACTGTACGATTAAATAGGTCGCAAAATGCCTTTATAGCTTTCTCTGTATAGATATCACCGCCATAAGCAGGTGTATGACCCACATCTGCGCGAGTATTAGCATCTAAAAGTCGTGGGTGAAGCCCCGCATGATAGTCCGACACGAAACTGTATGTGTTACTCC
>CAMTOL010000086.1 GCA_947074135.1 uncultured Rikenellaceae bacterium | reverse complement strand
CCTCTCGATATTTTGGAGTGCCTCAACTAACTTAGTCTTGAATTGTTGAGGTTGGTTTTTAGCATAGCTAAATCCTACGTCAGTCAGGTTAACCACTTTTCCGCCTCTGTCGAGCACCAACGACGACCAAGTTACCTCGTATTTATCGGCAATAGCCTCACTTTGAGTAATATCCACTACACTCATCACTATCTTCTCGTTAGCCAAGCTATCGACAACCTCTTTGGTGAGCTGCTCAATAGCATTACAGGTGATGCATCGTTGTTTGGTATGAAAATAGAGCACTTGCGTAACATCGTCAGCCACTTCGACCACCTGTTTTTGAGAAGTGTTGCCTCCACACGAGAAGAGTGTCAATGCGACAACTGCAAACAAGAAAAACTGCTTCATCACACTACTCTATTTAGATAACAACTCCTTGACCTCGCCCAGAGATAGCTTTTTACCCGACGACACTACCTTTTCATCGACCACCAATCCTGGTAACTTCATCACATTGTAGGACATAATCTTCATAATATCCTCCTCTTTGGTAACATTAGCCTCGTTACCCAACTCTAATACCGCCTGTTTTATTGTTTCGTAAAGTGCCTTGCACCCCGAGCAACCTGTTCCTAATACTTTAATTTCCATTATGCTATAATATTTAACTTTGTTTGTAATTCGTAAAACTACGAACACTGTTCTCAAAAAAAATCTATTTACAACAACCCTTGTTAACTTTATTTATATTCATAAACTCCCCAAAAAGCGACTTCGCCAAATCCCAACTCTCCTTATTGATACAGTACTTAACCTTTGGAGGCTGAATTTCGCCCTGAATCAATCCCGCATTTTTGAGTTCGGTCAAGTGTTGCGATACAGTTGCCTTTGCTATTGGTAACACCTCGTGGATATCGCCAAAAAAGCACTCCTCTTGCGATGCCAAGAATTTCAATATTGCAATGCGCGCAGGGTGACCCAACGCCTTTGCAAATCGAGCTAACTGCTCCTCTTGTGGTGTGTATTTCTTTGTCATTAACAATCGAATTGTTCGCAAATTTACGAACATTAATTAATAAACCAATTTTTTTACCATTTTTCTTCTTCAAATCAGCAAATAAACCTTAAATCATACAGCGCAGACAGACAACCTCGCCTCGACGACGCTTCAACTCCTCACGATAGTCACTCCAATCCTCAATCATTCTCCTCGCCACCCCACTCTCAATCGCCGCACGAGCAACCGCTACCGACACCTCGACAATTAGTCGTGGGTCTAATGGTTTTGGTATCAAATAGGAACGCGAGAACTCGAACTCAACACCCTCATAAGCATTTACAACCTCTTCTGGGGCATCAGAGTGAGCCAACGCAGCCAAAGCACGAACAGCAGCAACTTTCATCGCCTCGTTAATCGCCGACGCCCGAACATCGAGCGCACCTCTGAAAATATAGGGAAAACCCAACACATTATTAACCTGATTAGGATAGTCAGAACGACCCGTAGCAAAGATAATATCGCCTCTCGAAGCCATTGCAACCTCGTAACTCACCTCAGGATCGGGATTGGCAAGTGCAAAGACAATAGGGTCAGCAGCCATACTTTTAAGCATCTTTTCGTTCAAGATATTTGAAGTGGATAGCCCTAGAAACATATCAGCACCTACCAAAGCCTCCTCCAACGTTCGTAAATCACGCTTAGTGGCAAACTGAGCCTTATATTCACTTAAAGAGCCCCTATCGGCACGAACAACCCCACTCCTATCGCACACTACTATATTGTCAACCCTCACTCCAAGTGCCAAATAGAGCCTCAACGTTGCAATAGCAGCAGCTCCAGCCCCATTGACCACAACCTTAATCTCGTCAATACTCTTTCTGTTAATTTCTAGGGCATTAATGAGTGCGGCACTCGAGATTATCGCCGTACCGTGTTGGTCATCGTGCATAACAGGAATATCTAACCTCTCGACCAAACGACGCTCAATCTCGAAACACTCAGGAGCCTTGATATCTTCGAGGTTAATCCCTCCAAAAGTTGGCGAAATAGCAGCAACGGTATCTACAAATCGCTCAATATCCTGCTCGTTGACCTCAATATCAAAGACATCAATATCCGCCATTATCTTAAACAATAACCCCTTGCCCTCCATTACTGGCTTTGAGGCAAGTGCACCAATATTGCCTAACCCCAGAACTGCCGTCCCATTACTAATCACACCTACCAAATTGCCTTTGGTTGTGTACTTATAGGCATCATCGGCATTTGCCGCTACTGCCTCGCTAACAGCTGCTACACCCGGCGAATAGGCTAGTGAAAGATCGTGCGCAGTTCTATAACTTTTAGTGGGTATTACCTCTACCTTGCCTGGACGCACTCTACTATGATACTCCAGCGCTTCACGTTTTAAAATCTCATTCATCTAAAACTCAATTATTAGTTAATAATCTAATTCTAGATAATAGGCAACTATCAAACCAAAACCACACAAAAATCCCTCTCAACATCAAGTGCCAAGAGGGATTATATATTATTTTACTCCGTCAAAGAGTAAAAAGCGATTATCTATAAGAGATAACTAAAAAATTACCATTGCGCCAGAAAGCTTTATGATCCGAGATAACAATCTCATCAATAACTCTTTTAGCCCCTTCAACCAGAGTATAAGAGCCATCTGGATGCGAAGTTATAACCTTAACTCCTTTTCCTCCAATTGCAATACGTTCCAATGAACGACGATCACCTTTAGTGAATTGAGTTAAATCATCTGTGTTTTTAAGAGTCCGTTTAATTGTAATAAAGCCTTTTTTGTCGATAAGACCCTTCTCGACCAACTCCTTCTCCTTGCCAATTACATAGTAAACCGTATTTAACTCATCTTCTTGAGATGTGATAGTTGACTCTAGTTCAGCTTTATCGCCTTGAAGCTCATTTGTACGACGTTGAAGATCTGCAACCGCAATATTTAGCTTCTCAATTTGTTTCAACAAATCTGCAATTTGAGCATCTTTGCTCTCAACTTGCGCTTGGAGAGATTCTATAAGACTCTCAAGCGACGCAATTTTAACGTTGGCCTCTTTCAACTTTTTAGCAGTTGCATTAAGGTTCGAGAGTGCCTTTTTGTTTTTGTCCAGAAGCTCGTTAATAGAGTTTATATTATCCATTATTTGAGCCTTTTTCGTTTTTGTTATCTCTCCCGAGGCCGAACTCTGAACCACAATATTCTGTTTTGTAGCAATCTCGTTAAGAGTAGAGGCAATAAGCTCAATATCTGTAAATGCCTCATTTAGAATAGAATCTTTTTGAGCAACAACTAGCCCTAGAGAATCAGCCTCACCTTGAGCTTTAAGAGTATCAGCGTTTGGTCCACAAGCAACCATTTGAGCTGCAAAAAACAGCGAGCTAATGGCAATAAAGAGTTTTTTCATTGTTTTAACAATAGGTTTTAAGTTAACGTATGCCGCTTATTAAGGCAACAAATACGATGCAAATGAATAAAAAAAAATAGTTTTATGCAAAAAAATATGCATAAAACTATCTTTAAATATGACAAACTCTCAAAAAGTGATGCCAAAACAGTTTTAACTACCTCTTTAGAGCTATATACTACTGCATTTTAGCAGTATCGGCAATAAAGGTTGCCATACCGCTGTCTGTAAGTGGGTGTTTGAGTAGTCCAAGTATCGGTTGAAGTGGGCAAGTCGCAACGTGAGCGCCAACCTCAAGACAGTCGATAATATGTTGAGTACTGCGAATCGAGGCTGCAAGAACTTCCGTTTCGTAGCCATAGGTGTAGAAAACATCTACAATCTGACTCACTAGACCAATACCGTCCGACGAAATATCGTCCAATCTACCCACAAATGGCGAAACATAGCTAGCTCCAGCCTTAGCAGCCAAGAGAGCTTGTCCAACTGTAAAAATAAGGGTACAGTTAGTTCTGATGCCATTGTCGGCGAACCATTTAATAGCTTTGATACCGTCGGCGGTGCAAGGCACTTTGACAACGATATTTTTGTGAAGCGACGCCAACTCTTTGCCTTCGACAATCATCTCTTCGAAAGTTGTACTAAGCACCTCGGCAGAGATATCGCCATCAACGATGTTGCAGATATCAATATAGTGTTGTTTAATAGCTTCAGCACCTTTGATGCCCTCTTTAGCCATTAGCGATGGGTTGGTTGTTACACCGTCTAGGATTCCTAGCGCTGCACCCTCCTTGATTTGTTCAAGGTTAGCAGTGTCAATAAAAAATTTCATCTTTTATACATTATTTAATGTTAATATCTCCGTATAATTATTCTTTGACCACTCTCAATTTTTGTTTTACTTTCTCTCGTCGCAGCTTTTTGAAAAAAGCTGCACCAAAAACTCTAAACAATCATCAAAAACGAAGTTTTTGGGAAAAGTTTTTGGTTTTCCCTTTTTACAAAAAGGGAAAGGATAGCAAAGTAAATAATTACTGCCTGCACCACGCAAAAGCGTTAGTGAAAAGTTTAATCCAAGGCGTTACATCGTCTGCAGTGCGCTCCGCTGGGTAATACGCCATATGCCAAGGTTTGATAGCACGTTCAGGGTGAGGCATCATTGCTAAGTGACGACCATCCTCGCTCGTAATACCTGCAATAGCATAGCTCGAACCATTTGGATTGGCAGGATAAGCATTGTAAGTATATTTTAGTGCCACTGCATAGTCATCCTCGTTCGCAATTGGGAAACGACCCTCGCCGTGCGCAACCCAAACGCCCATTTGCATATCTGTCAACCCTTCCAACATAATAGAAGGCGACTTCTCAACGTCAAGTCCTACAAAACAGCTCTCGAACTTACCGCTTGCATTGTGCTGCATCTTGATAGGTTTAACACCATTTTTAATTGGCTTAATCAAATCCAACTCCGCCATCAACTGACAACCATTACAAACACCAAGCGACATAGTATCAGGGCGCGAGTAGAAGTTTGTCAACGCTTTATAAGCACGTTCATTGTAGAGGAATGCACCTGCCCAACCCTTAGCCGAACCAAGTACGTCAGAGTTAGAGAAACCACCCACAAAGACGATGAATTGAACATCTTCGAGTGTTTCACGACCGCTCACAAGGTCGGTCATCGTAACATCACGAACATCAAATCCAGCAAGATGCATAGCATAAGCCATCTCACGCTCTCCATTCGAACCCTTCTCACGAATAATTGCAGCCTTAACGCCCGATTTAGTCTTGCGTTTAGGGTCAATACCCAGTGAGCTATAAGTTCCATCGAACTGAGCAGGGAAATTATATTTTAGTGGTTGATTTTTATAGTTTGAGTAGCGTTCCTCTGCAAGTGTTGGAGTCGATTGGTTTTTATCCAACAGATACGAAGTTTCGAACCACTTATCACGAAGCGCATCAATATCAAGGTTCAGCGCCAACGCACAACCCGACGAAACTGTAAAGCTACGCTCGGCAACAACATCTGCAAGTTTTACTGCATTAACTCCAGCAGCACTTAGTTCAGCAACAACCTCTTCAGCATCTGCAACTTGCAACAAAACCGCTGGTTTCTCGCTAAACAACACTTTTACAGAGTCAGCATTACGCAATGGATTCAAGTCAACTTTAAGTCCACCTTTGTTCGACGCAAAACACATCTCAAGTAGAGCTGTAATCAAACCACCACCCGAAACATCGTGTCCTGCCATCACCTTATCACTCTCAATAACCGATTGAACAGCAGTAAACGCCTTGCTAAAGTACTCTGCACACTTAACATCGGCAGTCTTCTCGCCAATTGCACCAAGTGTTTGATAGAGAGCCGAACCACCAAGTTCAAACTCATCGGCAGCACCCGAAAAATCGACATAAACCAATGACGAACCAACAGCCTCTGCACGAATAGCCGCTTTAACGCACTTACGCACATCGCTAACCTCGCCAGCAGCAGTAATAATCACTGTACCCGGTGCAAGAACTCTATCGCCATTAGGATATTTTTGAGTCATCGATAACGAGTCTTTACCTGTTGGGATATTTACGCCAAGCTCAATTGCAAACTTCGAAGCTGCCTCAACTGCCGAATACAAACGAGCATCCTCACCCTCATTGCGACAAGGCCACATCCAGTTAGCCGACAACGAAACATTACCCAACCCACCATTGATAGGTGCAAATACGATATTTGTCAACGACTCGGCAATCGCCATACGTGAACCTGCAGCTGCATCAGCCACAGCCACCGAAGTAGCGTGACCAAGCGAGTTGGCTACACCCTTAGTTCCGTGGAAGTCAAGCGCAAAGACACCGCAGTCGTTGAGTGGCAATTGCACCTCTCCTGCTGTCTGTTGCATCGCAATACGACCTGTTACCGAACGGTCAACCTTGTTGGTCAACCAATCCTTACAAGCCACACCCTCCAATTGTAGGGTATTGACAATATATTTCTCTATTTCAGAGGCGTTATATTTAGGCTCTGCATAGTTCTCAATTACTGTATTATCTTTGAGAATCGAACGTGGAGTCTTACCAAAGAAGTCTTCCAATGGCAAATCAATTGGTTTCTCCGAGTTGCGAGTATCTTCGAACGTAAAACGCATATCGCCAGTCGTTTCGCCTATTACGTACATTGGCGAACGCTCACGCTCAGCAATTCTTTGTAGCTTCTCTATATCGCCCTCTTTGATAACAAGTCCCATACGTTCTTGCGACTCATTACCTACTATCTCTTTGTAAGACAACGTTTTGTCGCCAATTGGAAGTTTATCAACCTCGATTTTACCACCTGTCAACTCAACCAACTCGCTAAGACAGTTCAAGTGTCCACCTGCGCCGTGGTCGTGAATCGAAACAATAGGGTTGTTACCCTCCTCTGCTAGTGCACGAATAGCATTGTATGCACGTTTCTGCATCTCTGGGTTCGAACGTTGAACAGCATTCAACTCAATAGCACCCTCGTACTCGCCAGTCGCCACAGAGCTAACCGCTCCACCACCCATACCGATACGATAGTTGTCGCCTCCAAGTAATACAACTTTCTCTCCAGCCACAGGATCATCTTTTAGAGAATCAACCTTCTTGCCATAGCCAATACCACCAGCCAACATAATAACCTTGTCAAAACCAAGTTTCTTGTCGTTCTCGTTGTGCTCGAAAGTGTATAAAGAACCACAAATCAGTGGCTGACCGAACTTATTACCAAAGTCACTTGCACCATTAGATGCCTTAATCAAGATATCCTCTGGAGTCTGGTACAACCATTTGCGCTCCGCCATTGAGTATTGTTCGTTTTTACCCTCAATCAAACGCGGATAGGCTGTCATATAGACTGCCGTACCAGCAATTGGGAATGCACCCTTACCACCTGCAATACGGTCACGAATTTCGCCACCCGTTCCAGTCGCTGCACCATTGAAAGGCTCAACAGTTGTTGGGAAGTTGTGTGTTTCCGCTTTTATCGAGATTACACTCTCAAAATCTTCGGTCACAAACTCATCTGGTTTGTCGTGCGAAGCTGGAGCAAACTGCTCAACCACTGAACCCTGCAAAAATGCACAGTTATCTTTGTACGCCGAAACAACCGCTCCATTATGAGCCTCTGTTGTCTTGCGTATCATCTTAAATAGAGTATCCTCCTTCTCTTCGCCGTCGATAATGAACTGACCGTTGAAAATCTTGTGACGACAGTGCTCCGAGTTTACTTGCGAAAAGCCAAATACCTCGCTATCTGTAAGTTCACGACCTAGTTTAGCGGAAACCGACTTCAAATAATCAATCTCCTCTGCAACAAGAGCCAAACCTTGCTCCACATTATAGCTTTCAATATCTGTGATATAGACAATTGGATCTGGAGTCTTGGTAATTGTAAACACGTCGCCCCCAACACCGCTATATTTGCGATTAAGCATCTTGTCGAACTTTTGACCGCAATCAACAGTAAACTGTTCAATGCGTTCAATCCCCTCAATACCCATATTTTGAGTAATTTCAACCGCATTGGTACTCCAAGGTGTAATCATCTCTCGGCGAGGTCCAATGTGGGGTTGAGTTGCAATTGCACTGCACTGCTCCTCGCTGCATAGCGTCGCTCCCGAAAAGAGCCATTCCAATTTTTTACAATTAGCCTCGTCAATCGAAGCTGAACTCTGAACCGCATATAGGGTCGAGTCTTTAGAGAATAGAGTAATCATTATTTAATTCTTAGTTTTCTTCCAAGTTGTAGTATTGTAGTGCGTGAGATATTATTCAGTCTGCATATCTGGTCAACACTCACACCATAACGACTTGCTAGTTTACCTAGCATATCGCCACTTTTAATTGTGTGATAAACGGCCTCACCACTCGGTTTTGGTTTCGCAGCTTCACCACTCGCCATTCTCGCACCAGTAGAGTCATCGGCTGAAGCCAAAATCTCACTTACGCCCACATAATCGTCATCATCCTCTTCCAGCTCCTCGCTAGCACGACTACGAATATTAAAATACTGTTTTTCGAGCGCAAAAGTCATATATCGGAGCGATCCCGACTCAAAATCAATCAAACGCTCAGGGTCAAAGGTTTGGTCTTGATAGCGTAGCTCATAGTGAAGGTGAGGACCACGACTACGACCTGTGTTTCCGCCACCGCCAATAACCTTACCAGCCTGAACATAATCTCCAACCTATACATTAAGTCTACACAAATGTGCCGTATAGCTCCCCCATCCGTTCTTATGACTCCCTATACTC